>JAABTU010000056.1 GCA_011389715.1 Desulfotignum sp. | reverse complement strand
CATGACACATTATACAGGGAGAAAAATTATCCTCAGCGATCCTACAGACATATTTTTTGCAGGAACAGAAAAGATTGCCAAAGTTCCCACCGGTGTTCTCGACCTTGACAACATCCTTCACGGGGGCTTTCCCGAGAACCGCACCACCCTTATCAAAGGAGACGCCGGAACGGGTAAGACACTGGTCGGACTGCAGTTTTTATATCATGCGGCTGTGAACGGGGATGCGGTTCTGTTTGTCTCTTTTGAAGAAAGTGCGGCAGATATCAAACAAAATGCCCTGACAGTGGGAATGGATATCAAGGCACGTGAACAGACCGGACATTTTTTTTTATGGCATACAAATGTGGATCACAATCTTGTGAAAAACGGTGAATTCAGCATTGCGCCACTGCTTGCCATCATCCAGGGAAAGGCCCGGCAATTGAATGCCCGGATCATCATGATCGATGCGCTGGACATCCTTCTGCGTGTTTTCAATGACCCGGAGCAAAGAGAAAAAGAACTTTACCGTCTTAATACCTGGCTGAAACAACAGCGGCTTACCTGTGTTTTGACCACCAAAGTGTTTCCGCCGCCAAAACAGAACCTGGGGTTTGATATGGCGGATTTTATGGCGGACTGCGTGATTTTCCTTGACCTGCGCACCCAGCACCAGGTGGCCACCCGGCGGATCCGGATCGTCAAATACCGCGGATCCGGTTTCATTCCCAATGAACATCCATATGTAATCACCAAACAAGGCATCAGTGTGCTGCCCATCACCAGCATTGCCCTGGCCTATCCCCCTCCGGGGCCTTTCATTTCCAGCGGGATATCCGGGTTGGATACTGCATTGGGCGGCGGATACCGTCACGGGGCAGCCATTATCATATCAGGGGACAGCGGCATCGGGAAAACCACCTTTGCCGCCACCTTTGCCGCCACCTGCTGCAATGCCGGACAAAAGGTGTTATTCGTCAGCTTTGAAGAAGCATCCCATGCTATCATGGAAAGCATGATCTCCCCGGGTATTGACCTGCAGGCAGCGGTCGACACACGAAACCTGCAATTTCACATTGCACTGCCCGAAGCCCTGGGATTTGAAGAACATCTTTTTGTCCTGCTCCAAAAAATAGCCCTGTTTAAACCCGGCCACCTGGTCATCGACAGCATATCCGCCTGCCGGCGCATGGGCAGTGACACAGCTGCCTTTGATTTTCTGGTCCGGCTCATATATACCTGCAAATTGAAAAAAATCACCTGTCTGATGACCGACCAGACTTTGGCAAAGTCATTCACAACCGTGACCGCCTCCATATCTTCCATTTGTGACACCTTGATCACCCTGAAGTTTATCGACACAAAGCATCACATGGACCGGGAGATGACGGTGATAAAATCCAGGGGCACCCATCACTCCAGAATGCATGAAAACTTTCAAATTTCCGATAACGGGGTTTTGTTTTGTTCGCACAAAACTGTTAAAGGAGGCAGATAATGGCCTTGCCTGCTGTCTTTCCTGAATACAGCATGCGGTTGTTTGTTGCGGGCAGAGAACGCAATTCCGTAATGGCACACAACAATATCACAAAAATATGTCACACCCATTTAAAAGACAATTGCACCCTGGAAATTATCGATGTGTTTGAAAATCATACCGCTGCCATGGAGGAAAACATTTTGCTGGCCCCGACCCTGGTCATTGACACACCCAACCGTGAGATCATCATCGGCAACCTGCAAGATGAGCTTCAGATCCTCACCGCACTGGGAATACGATGAAGCCTGCAAAACCCACATACCTTGACCTTGAAAAGCAGCTGGACCAGTCCCAAAAAACTCTGACAGCCATTCAGCAGGGCCAGGTTGATGTTATTGTGGGAGATGACCGGCACATGCAGCTGCTCAGCCTGAAGCAAACCATTGACATGCTTCGCCGAAACGAGAGCAATTTCCACGCACTGGCTGATGCAAACCTGATTGGCATAGGATTTGGTGACAGCATTGGCAATGTAACTTATATCAATGATGAGATGCTGCGCATGACCGGATACAGTCGTGCGGATGCAATTGCTGGACGGATCAACTGGGAGAATTGCCTGGCACCTGAAAATCGGCCTGAAACGGGAACATGGTCGGAACGTCTGGTGGAACAGGAGGTGGTATCGGTCCAGGAATGGGCGTTCTTACGTCCTGACGGGGGACGGACACCGGTCCTGGGAGCCGCTTCCCGGATCACATCTCCTGATGGATTCCTTGTGATAATTGCCCTGGACCACACGCAGATACGCCAAGCTGAAACCCGTTCGTGGAAAAGTGACCAGCGCCTGCGCATGGCTGCAAATTCCCTGAATATAGGCATCTTTGAGTGGGATCTTACCAACGATACGGCTTTCTGGGAAAATGACCAGATGTACCATATTTTCGGGCGTTCCCGCAGACTGCCGCCTTTGCGTTATTCAGATTTTCTGGAACAGGCTTTGGACTTTCGGGACAAAAAAGCCTTTGCCCACGCATTTTCAAATGCACAGCATCCGGGAAATGTTTTTACTTTTGCCTCCCGCATTCACCGGCCGGGCAGCAGCACCTTGTCCTGGATAGAGATAACCGGGAAATTTTACCAGAACGATTCTGATTTATCGCTGAACATGATCGGTATTGCAAAAGATATTTCAGAGCAGAAAGAGTATGAACAAACCATAGAAAACATCAATAACCTGCTTGAACAACGCGTCCGGGATCGCACAGCCAAAATCCAGCACCAGACGGAGCGGCTGCGGGTGCTGACAACCAAACTCGGACAGGTTGAGCAAAAGGAACGCAACCGCCTGGCTGCTGTTCTCCATGACCATATTCAACCGCTGGTGGTGGGAGCACGCATGCAGTTATGGGAGCTTTACCGCAAAAACGATATTGGGGAAGCCCATAAAAACGCCCATAAAATTGAAGGTGTTCTGGAAGAAACCCTGGCGGAACTGCGGTCCCTTACGCTGGATCTTTCTCCTTCTGCAATATTGAACGATGGCCTGGCCGGCGGCGTAAAATGGCTGGTCAGCTATATGAAAAAAAAGTTTGCTTTTACCTTGAAACCCCGGCTGGAAAAACCTATTGATCCGATCTCGGAAAACATTTGCTTTCTGCTTTTCCAGTGTCTAAAAGAACTGCTTTTCAATGTGGTAAAACATTCAGGAGAAGACCAGGCAACGGTTTCCATCGAGCGAACACAAGATCAGAAAATCAAAATAATTGTCTGCGACAACGGCAATGGATTTGATCCGGATACCTTTGCACAAATACAAAATGATACGGCTTCACTGGGGCTGTTCAGTATCGAGGAGCGGTTGAAAGATATTGGCGGACGGATGGTGATTGCATCAGCACCTGGTCAGGGAACCACCGTTACCCTGACAGCACCGGCGGGTGAAACCGATAAAGAAATCACACCGCAGGAGCACAGACACAAAAGACGAAAGGGTGACAAGCCTGCTATCAGGGTCCGCAATACTGAAGACAGCATCGGTATTCTCATTGTAGACGACCATAAACTGCTGCGCGAAGGGCTTATGGGCCTGCTGCAGATGGAACCGGACTTTGAGGTCGTGGGTGAGGCGGCCGATGCAGACACGGCAATTGTGCTGGCTGAAAAACTGGAACCGGACGTGGTTATCATGGATGTGAATTTAGGAGAAAAAACCGGCATGGACGCCACCCGGCAGATTCTGTCCAAAAATCCGCACATCAAGGTAATCGCGCTTTCCATGCACAGTGACAAAAGGGTCATCAATGCCATGTATCACGCTGGTGCATCTGTCTTTCTCAACAAGACTGTGGCCTCGGACAAACTCATAGCCAAAGTGCGTGGGTGCATATCTGATAGCTGATACTGTTTTTGCTGCCTGAGGAAATCATATTCTGCTGTGTAGTTTTCACTGCCTGACGGATCCTGTTTTTGCTGTGTGTTTTTTGCTGTGTGTGATGGTTGATCCTGCCCTGCCCTTGCCCTGCGGCCTACCGGTTGTTTTGATCCAGGGCTTCAAATCCTGAAACAATATCCAGCAGTTCTTCTGTGATGGACATCTGGCGCAGCTGGTTGTACTGGCTTTCAAGGTCCTCCATCAATTCTTCAATGTTTTTCTGGGCCCCCTGCATGGCTGCCAGGCGTGCGGCATTTTCACTGGCCAAAGATTCCACAAAGGCCCTGAATATGGTGATAAAAAGATATTCCTGGATCAGTCTGGACAACAGCTGGTCAGGATCCATGGTGAACATGGGCAGGCTTGCAGAATCCCAGGTGCGATAGCGGTGCTGTGCAAGCCACTGGTCGTCGATGGGCAGCAGGTGAACCGTATGGGGGGTGTATCCGGCAGCGGATCCGGGCCGGGCATAAAACAGCAGAACGTGATCCACATCTGTTTTGGCCTGCCAGGTGTCAATGGCCATCAAAATTTCTCCCACATGGGGGGTGATGGTATGCACAGAACCGGGCAGTTCCCTTATTTCATCGCAATCGATGCCGGCATCTTCCAGCAGCCCCCCTGCCCTCATTCCCACACAGACCACGGGCATCTGCCCTGCATCCTTGTCGGGTTGTACCAGTTGGTCCAGGGCATGGGATGTTACCTGTTCGTTGAGTGATCCGCACATGCCCTGGTCTGATCCGAATATGACTGCGCCGGGTTTTTTTCTGGCAGAACGCCGGGTATGCAGCCGGGTATCCGGATCATGGCGCAGCACAATACCCAGCGCCATTTCAAGGGTATGGGCATAGTCCACAAGCGACTGGGATGCCTCTTCATACTGACGGATATTCACGGCTGCCAGCGACTTCATGGTCCGCACCACCGAATGCAGATCACCGGTACTGTCTATCCGGCGTTTAAGCTGTGACAGGGTCTGCATCCAAGGATTCTCCGGTGTTGGATTTTACGGCGTTTTGCGCAGCCTGAACAAGGCTGTCAATGGCTTTTTCATCAATTTTTTCCCCTGCGGCAATCTTGTCCATCACCTCTTTGTGGTCGGTATTGGCTGCTTTGCGTATGTTTTTCTGGGCTTGGGAAATATCAGCCAGTGCAATATCATCCAATACCCCGTGGGTCAGGGCAATCAACACGGCAATCTGATCCGCTGACGGCAGAGGGGAATACCGGTATTGCTTTAAAATTTCGCGTATCCTTCGCCCCCGGGACAGTTTTGTCTGGGTTTCTTCATCCAGACGGGCTCCAAACCGGGAAAATGATTCCAGTTCTTCAAACTGGGAATAGGTCAGACGCAGGTCTCCGGCAACGGTTCGGTAAGCCGGCAGCTGGGCTTTGCCCCCCACACGGGATACGGATTTTCCCACATCCACGGCCGGCAGAATGCCTTCTCTGAAAAACAATGGTGACAGATAAATCTGCCCGTCAGTTATGGAAATCAGGTTGGTGGGAATGTATGCGGAAATATTTTGTGCTTCGGTTTCAATAATGGGCAGGGCCGTCAAAGAGCCCCCTCCCTTGTCTTCAATCAGATGCGTGGACCGTTCCAGCAGGCGGGCATGGATATAAAAGATATCACCGGGATAGGCTTCTCTGCCCGGTGGTCTGCGCAGCAGCAGTGACAACTCGCGATAGGCCCGGGCATGGCGGGTCAGATCATCATATACAATGAGGACATCTTTTCCCTGGTGCATGAAATGCTCTGCCATGGCCGTGGCCGTATAAGGGGCCATAAACTGCAGGCCCGGCGGATCTTCTTCCGTGGAAACCACGGCAAAAGAATAGGACATGGCATCATTTTCCGTGAGTTCGGCAATGACCTTGGCAAGGGCGGACCCCCTTTTTCCGATACCGCAGTAGATGCAGATCACATCCTTTCCCTTCTGGTTGGCAATGGTGTCCAGCGCAATGGCGGTTTTTCCGGTCTGCCGGTCCCCCAGGATCAGCTCGCGCTGCCCTCTGCCAATGGGAATCAATGTATCTATGACAGTGATGCCTGTCTGTAAAGGGGTACTTACCGGCGCACGGTCCATAATTTGGGGGGCCGGCTGTTCCACGGGCCGAAGGGATGTCCGGGAAAGGGATTCTTTGCCGTCAAGGGGTTTTCCCCGGGCATCCACCACCCGGCCGATGAGTGCGTCACCCGTGGGAACGGACATGACCTTTTCGGTGCGGTTCACCTCTCCGCCGGCACGCAGGGTATCGGTTTCATCCAGCATGATTACCCCGATGACGTCCATGTCCAGATCAAATGCCATGCCATATGCATTCGGGGTGCACAGCAGCAATTCCTCAGACTGGACCCCTTTGAGACCCGCAACCGTTATAATACCCGAACTGATGGATGCAATGCGGCCAAAATCCCGCACATGCAGTGCAGGATCCTGGCTATCCAGTCTGTTGGCCATGGTGGACATAAAATCATCCATGACATGCGCTAGTTCATTGTTTTTGCGGTTCATGATCCTTGCTTTCAATGGCCTGGTTTATTTGTTTTTCCAACGCACTGACATAGTCGTGGGCATGCCAGGTCATTTTTTTGCCGCCTGCGGCAAACGCAATCCCGAACACCAGTTCCGGACTGACTTCAAATGCAATATTTTTCACATCCGGCAGTTTTTGAGATAGTGCTTTTTGAATTGATTTTTGCTGGCTTTCGGACAAATCAAATCCCGTGCTCACCCGGGGTTGTGTTTCAATCTCCCGGGGCAGATCGTCTTTGTCCAACTCTTCAAACCGGGACAAAAATTTTTTCACCGCCTGGTCCTGGGCCCGGGTATCTGCCAGGTGCGACAGGGTTTTTTCAACCGTATCAAAAATAAGCCGGGCAGCTTGTTTTTTAAACCGGTCAAAAAAAGAGGCTTTTTCCTGTTCCAATGCATTCTGCCACTTATTTTTCAAGCCGTCCACTTCCTCACGGGCCTCTTTGATCAACGATTCGCGCCGCTCTTTTGCTTCTTTGTCTGCCTGTTTCAACCTGGCATCCCACTCATCCTGCAGCGATTGTGTCTTTTTTTCAAAGCTCTCCCGGGCGTCTTTTGCAGCGGATTCTTGTTCTTTTGCCTTGTCAAAGCGCTCTTTGATATTGTTTTCCCGCTGATCCATGGCCTGTTTGATCCGGTCAAACAAAAATATCTTCAACAGCACCAGCAGGATCAAAAAATTAACGACCTGGGCCCCCACTGTAAACCAGTCAATCAACATGATATCCCTCTCAATTGGCTGCTGAAATCACATAATCCCAGAACGGGTTGGCAAACAACAGAATCATGGAAACCACAAAACAGTATATGGCGGTTGATTCGATCATTGCCAGTCCCACAAAAAGGGTGCGTGTGATGGTGTTTTTTTCATCCGGCTGCTGGGCGATGGAACTCAAGGCGCTTGCCACGGCCCGGCCTTCACCGATGGCAGGGCCGATGGCCCCCACCGCAATGGTAAGACCGGCTGTGATAACAGATGCCATACCGATAAAACTGATACTGCTCATATCATAATCTCCTTTACTGGTTGTCGTCTTTTTTTGTATCTGTTTTTGTATCTGAATGTTCCTGGATTTGGGTGGCGGATGCGATATACACCATGGCCAGAACGGCAAAAATATAGGCCTGAATCAGCCCGGTCAAAAGTCCGAGCAACTGCAGGATTACCGGAAAAACAAAG
>JAABTU010000066.1 GCA_011389715.1 Desulfotignum sp. | reverse complement strand
ACCAAACAGGCCCCGGTGCCCATGGTCCGGATAATGCCCCTGGCCCCTGAAACCAAAGTGATGACCGTTACCGCTTTTGGAACGGTGGCACCCCGCAGGCAGGTGAGAATATCTCCGGAGGTGCCCGGCCGCGTCGACACCCTGCACCCCAATTTTGTGGCCGGGGGGGTGTTTAAAAAAAATGACCTGCTGGTGGGGATTGATCCGGAACCGTTCCGCCTGGACCTTCAGGCGGCACAGGTACGGATCAGCCAGGCGCAAGCAGATATCCGCAGCCTGGAACAGGAGATAAAAAACCTGGAAAAGGACAAAGACCTGTACCAGGCTGCCCTGGCCCTGGCCCGAAAAGAGCTGGACCGGGTAAAAAACCTGAAAGCCCGGGATTTTGCATCCCAAAACACCCTGGACAGGGCGGAACAGCAGGTTGTCACTGCCAGAATCCAGCGCCAGGCTGTCACAAGCCGCCTGGCACTGACCACCCCCCTCATGGCCCAGAAACAGGCGGTCCTGGCAATGGCACGGGTGGATGCACAAAAAGCGGATCTGGCACTGCAGAAAACACAGATCCGGACGGATTTTGACGGATTTGTCCTGGTCCGATCTGCCCGGGCCGGAGAATATGTCACCCCGGGCCAGGTCCTGGCGGTCATCTTTGAAAAAGGGGCCCTGGATGTGGATGTGAAAATCCCCCTGGAGGAGATGCAGTGGATCCGAATGGATTCTGCCGGAGGAATCCCGCCAGAGGCCCGGGTGATACTGGCCAATGTGGAGGGCATGGCTGATCAGGTCTGGGAGGCTTCTGTGGCACGGGTGCATGCTGCTGTGGATGAACAGACCCGGACCCTGCCTTTGACCCTGGAGATCCAGGGATCCCTGGAAAATGCCTTGGCCCTCGGCATGGACCTGAGGCCCGGGGCCTTTGTCCAGTGCTGTATCCTTGGCCGGCAAAAAGACGGGGTGTATACCGTGCCCAGGCACCTGCTCAAACCCGGGGAGCACCTGTTTCTGGCCACGGACGGGCTTCTGGAGATCCGGCCGGTGCGGGTCCTGCGCAAAATGGCGGATGCGGTATACATTGATGCCGGCCTCGATCCCGGGGACCAGGTCATTACCACGCCGGTGCCCGGGGCTGTGGAGGGAATGGCCTTAGATATCCGGGCAGACGGGGAATAGGGCATGCGCTTTCTGGGCAAATGGTCGGTGGAGCACCGGGTATCGGTGAACCTGATCATGGTGTTTGTTATTGCGGCAGGCCTGTTCACAGTGCTGCACATGAAACGGGAGATGTTTCCCCAATTTTCCCTGGACATGATCCATATCGCAGTGCCCTATCCCGGTGCCTCTCCGGAAGAGGTGGAAGAGGGCATCTGCATCAAGATCGAAGAACAGCTCAAGAGCCTGGAAGATATCAAGGCCATGTATGCTACAGCCCTGGAAGGCCAGGGATCTGTGACCGTTGAGCTGTCTGCCGGCACTGACATTACCGACAAAAAAAATGAGATAAAAACCCAGATCGATTTGATCGATTCGTTTCCTGTGGACGCAGAAGATCCGGTGGTCACGGAAATCAAGAACAATGAACCGGCCATTTATGTGGCGGTTTACGGGGAAGTGTCCGAACAGGTGCTGCGGGATACGGCGGAAAAAATCAGAGATGACCTGGTGGACACGGAGGCGATCTCCCTGGCATCTTTGATCGGGGCCCGGGAGTTTGAGATTTCCATTGAAGTGTCTGAGACAGACTTACGGCAATACAACCTGTCCTTTGACCAGGTGGCCCGGGCTGTTAAAACCGGCAGCGTGGAATCCCCCGGGGGGTTGATCAAAACACCGGGGGGCGAATTTCTGGTGCGGGCCAGGGGCAAGCGGTATACTGGAGAAGATTTTGCACAGATTCCCCTGAAAGCCCAGGCGGACGGCACCGTGCTGCAGGTGGGGGATGTGGCAAAGGTAGTGGACGGTTTTGAAGACACGGATCTTCTGGCCCGGTTCAATGGAAAACCCGCGGTCATGGTGGTGGTGAACCGCACCGATGACCAGGATACCATTGCCATTTCCGAAACAGTCATTTCCTATATCCGGGAAAACCAATCCCGCATGCCCAAAGGGATCACCCTGGGGTACTGGTTTGACATGGCGGACATGGTCCAGGAACGTATCGACCTGCTGCTGAAAAACGGGTGGCAGGGGATTGCCCTGGTGTTTATCGTCCTGGCCCTGTTTCTGGACCTGGGGCTGGCTTTCTGGGTGGCGGCGGGAATCCCTATCTCGTTTATGGGTACGTTTCTGGTCCTGGATTATATCGGGGCCTCCATCAACATGCTCACACTGTTTGCATTTATCATGACCCTGGGCATTCTGGTGGATGATGCCATCATTGTGGGAGAGAACATCTATACCCATTTTCGTATGGGAAAATCACCGAAACAGGCGGTCTTAGACAGCATGGACCAGATCGGGGGGCCGGTGGTCATGGCCGTGACCACCACCATTGTGGCTTTTTTGCCCCTGATGTTTATCACCGGTATCATGGGAAAATTTATTTCCGTCATGCCCCAGGCCGTGATCTGCATTCTTGCCATATCCCTGGTGGAGGCGTTTGTGATCCTGCCGGCCCACCTGGCACATACCCTGGAACCGGCCCGGTCCCATCGCCCTATGATTTACCGGATCCTGTTCTTCTGGTTTGAATGGATCAAAAAAGAGATCCTTGCGCTTCACAAACAGGCCAGACAATGGGTGGAAACAATCCAGGACCGGGTGATCCGGCGCCTTTACACCCCGCTGCTGCACTATTGTGTCAAAAACCGGTACTTTACCCTGGCCCTGGGCGCAGGATGCCTGATTGTCAGCATCGGCGCCATTGCCGGTGGCCATGTGCCGTTTGTGTTTTTTCCCAAGACCGATTCCAACTGGATGATCTGCGAAGTGATTTATCCTTTGGGCACCCCCTTTGCCGTCACGGAAAACACCATCAAACAGATTGAAAACGGGGCCTTTTCCCTGAATGATGCATTCCGGGACCAGGTGGCAGACCGCCGGGATCTGGTGGAAAATGCATTTTCCCTGGTGGGCGTTATCCCCCGGCGGGATTGGAAGCCCGGGGTGTATGGGGGACATTGCGGCCAGGTCTGGATAGAGATACAGCCGGCAGGCTTTCGTGCCCGGACCTCCGCATCCCGGGTAACGGCCCGGTGGCGGGAACTGGTCGGGGATATTTTGGGGGTGGAGCAGATCACCTATTCCATTGTCAGCGGGGGGCCCGGGGGAAACCCCATTGAGATCCAGCTGGCCGGTTCCGACCTGGACCGGCTCCAGAAGGCAGCCGATGCCCTGAAGACGGAAATCGCATCATATCCGGGCACCTTTGATGTGACCGATAATTTCAGGCCCGGTAAAATGGAAAAGCAGATCCATATCCGCAAGGGAGCGGCATCTTTAGGGGTGACCATGGCGGATATCGCCACCCAGCTGCGCCAGGCCTACTACGGGGATGAGGCAGTCAAGGTCCAGCGGGGCAGGCATGATATCAAGGTCATGGTCCGGTATGCCGAAAAAGAGCGGGAAACAGAGGCCAGTATCGATGATCTGCGGATAAGGACCCCGGACGGCCGGCAGATCCCTTTGAACCAGGTGGCCCGTCTGGAGACCAGGCAGGGATATGCGGCCATCCAGCGGGTGGACCGGCACCGGGTGATCACGGTGATTTCCGATATTGATGAAGAAACAGCCAATGCACAGAAAATCGTGGAAGATCTCAAGACCGGGTTTCTGCCGGATCTTGCCACCCGGTTTCCCGGTGTGTCCTATGACATGGAGGGCCAGGCCCGGCGCACCGAAGAATCCATAGACAGCCTGGCCAAGGGTTTTTCCTTTGCCCTGATGGTGATGTTTCTGCTGCTGGCCAGCCAGTTTCGGTCCTATGTCCAGCCGGTGATCATCATGATCGCCATCCCGTTCGGTCTCATCGGTGCGGTTGCCGGCCATTTCATCATGGGTCTGGATATCACCATCATCAGCATATTCGGCATCGTGGCCTTGTCCGGCATTGTGATCAATGATTCATTGATTCTCATCGATTTTGCCAATGCCGGGGTCTGCCAGGGCAAAAAGGTGGTGGAAGCGGTGGTTACAGCAGGGAAAAACCGGTTCAGGCCGGTGCTGCTTACCTCCATTACCACGGTGGCAGGCCTGTTTCCATTGCTTCTGGAAACCAGTTTCCAGGCCCAGTTTCTCATTCCCATGGCCGTGAGCATCAGCTTCGGTCTGGCCGCCGCCACCTGCCTGACCCTGTTGTTTGTGCCGGCATTATACGTTATTATCCAGGACCTGGCGGGTGTGTTCACCCCGGGCAAAGAATCCCGGACCCTGTCGGAAAAAAAAGATTAATCGCCGGCCATGCACAAAGACGGCAGCATCAGCAGGCTGCAGAAAGGGCTTACCGCCACGGCGGTCTGGACCAAAAACCGGTGGTGACACCGTTCAGTGCCGGATATGGGTCAGGCTGGTGATGATCAGGGAGCGCACATGGTCGTCATCCAGAGAATAATACACAATTTTTCCCTGCCGCCGGTTCTTGACGATTTTAAGCCCCCTGAGAATGCGCAGCTGGTGGGATACGGCAGATTCGCTCTGGCTGCAGATGGCGGCAATATCACAGACACAATGCTCCGTGTCCAGAAGACACAGCACAATCTTCAGCCGGGAGGGGTCACTCAGGGCCTTGAATATGGCCGACATCCCCATGATATCTTCCGGGGCAGGCAAAGAGAGCAGGGTGGCACTTACCTTTGCAGCATCAATGCATTTTTCTGAACACACATCCATCTCTTTTTCATGCATGTCCGTCATTCCCGGTCCTGCTTCCGGTGGGGGCAGGCATCAAGGGTGGCAATAAACGCCACGAATTTTTTAAAGGTGCGGGTGTCCATGGCATGTTCCATGCGGCAGGCGGTTTCATCTGCCCGGTCTTCATCCACGGAAAGTATCCTGAATAAAAAGTCCTTGAGCACAGTATGGCGGTATGCAATTTTTTTGGCAATTTTTTCCCCTTCCGGGGTCAGGGTTACGTACCCGTAAGGCTCGTAATTGATCAGGTTCTGGGAAGCCAGTTTTTTGAGCATACCGGTGACAGAGCCTCTCTTGATATTGAGTTTTGCCGCGATATCCTTGGACCGGGCCACTGTATTTCTGGTCTGCAGGTCCAGTATGGTTTCCAGATAATCTTCCAGGCTTTCGGAAAGGGGAATGGTTTTTTCCATGGGGTTCCTCCATTTTGTTTTTCCTTTTCTTTTTATACGCCATTGATATAGTAAGTCAAATAAATATTTTTATAAATATTTAATAATGTTATTGACAATACTAAAAGTTAGCCATATAAAACTTCGAAAGCAGAACGAAAGCAACAACAAAATATGGTTTTTTACATATATATTCACACAAAGGAGAAAACCAATGCCATATATCCAATTGAGACAGATGCAGGTGAACCAGACCGGCACCATTGCCGGTGTCAGGGCAAAAGGAGAGCTGGGCACAAGGCTTCGGGACATGGGTCTGGTTCCGGGCAAAGAGATCCGGATCCAGGGCAAAGCCCCGCTGTATGATCCGGTGTCGCTGCGGATCATGGGATTCACCCTGACCCTGCGGAACAATGAAGCGGATCATATTCTTGTGGAGGTCAATTAAAATGGGTATCGCCATAGCGCTGGCCGGCAACCCCAATTCCGGCAAAACAACCTTGTTCAATGTTCTCACCGGTGCCAGACAGCACGTGGGCAATTATCCAGGGGTAACCGTGGCAAAAAAACGGGGCATTGACATTGCAAAACTGTCTTCCCTGCTGGGGTTGCCGGTGGTGCCCATGGTGGCCCGGATCGGCAAAGGCAGAGATGATCTGCTCAAAACCGTGGCAGACCATGCCGAAACCCGGACCAAATCCTTGAAGATATCCTATGGCCGGGATATTGACGAAGCCCTGGATGAGATGGTGGAAAAGATCAGTTCTGCACATTTTTTGACCGACCGATACCTTCCCCGGTGGGTGGCATTAAAATACCTGGAAAATGATGTGCAGATCCTGGAAATGGGAAAAGAACAGAACCCGCAGATGGATGCCTGGCTGTCATCTGTGGCCCGGAAACTGACCCATCACCTGGATACCACCCTGGACACCCACCCGGAAGGAATGATCGCAGATCAGCGCTACGGGTTCATTACATCCATCCTCAAGCAGGGGGTGATGACCCACACCCTGGATAAAAACCGGATGGAAACCTCTGATAAAATAGACAAAATTGTCACCCACAGGTTCCTGGGTCCCATGCTCATGGTGGCCGTGCTCATGGGGTTGTATCAGTTCACCTTTGCCTACAGTGCGGTGCCCGTGGGTTGGTGTGAAAATTTTTTCGGGTGGCTTGCGGGCAGGGTGGACGGCCTGTTTTCCGATGGACTGCTCAAATCCCTTGTGATTTCCGGCATCATTGATGGGGTCGGCGGGGTTTTGGGATTTGTGCCCTTGATCATGTTCATGTTTTTGGGGATATCCTTTCTGGAGGATACCGGGTACCTGGCCCGGATGGCATTCATGCTGGACCGGGTTTTCCGGCTGTTCGGCCTGCATGGCGCATCAGTCATGGCCTTTATAGTGTCCGGCGGCATCGCCGGGGGCTGTGCCGTGCCCGGTGTCATGGCAGCCAGGACCCTCAAGTCTCCCAAGGAACGGCTGGCCACCCTGCTCACCGTACCTTTTATGAACTGCGGGGCCAAACTGCCTGTGTACGCCCTGCTGGTGGCGGCATTTTTCAGTGAGAACCAGGCCCGGGTCATGTTCATCATCACCCTGATTTCCTGGGTGGGGGCCCTGCTGGTGGCAAAACTGCTGCGGTCCACGGTCATACAGGGTCCGGCCACCCCCTTTGTCATGGAGCTGCCACCCTACAGGCTGCCCACCTTCAAGGGCCTGGCCATCCATACCTGGGAACGGCCCTGGAGCCTGTGACCCGTCTGGCCGGGTTTGATTGGCAGACCAATATTGCCCTGGTAGGGGGATTTGCCGCCAAAGAGGTGGTGGTGTCCACCCTGGGAACCGCCTATTCCCTGGGAGATGTGGATCCTGAGGATGCCGGGTCTTTGTCTGAGCGGCTGCAGTCTGCCCCTGGATGGGGGCCCATCACCGCCTTCAGCCTGATTCTGTTCACCATTTTTTACTCTCCTTGTTTTGTTGCCGTGGTCTGCATTGCAAAAGAAGCCGGATCATGGAAATGGGGGGCGTTTTCCATGGCGTTCAACACCCTGCTGGCACTGGGGATGTCCATCGCGTTTTTCCAGACCGCCACCTGGATCATGTCATAACCATTGTTCATCACCCTGAAGGTGTCCTGTGCCGGGCAAAATATTTTATAATCTGACTGTCTGGGCACAGAACCCCTTCAAAAAATTTAACCGATCCCGGCTGTTCATTTTTATGGGACAGGTGAACTCCTGCAATAGACCTTAAACAAATACATTTCACCTCAGTGGATGGTATATCCATGGTATGGAGTTTGCTTTTTGGGTTGTCATGGGAAAAAACAATATTATAGTATAAACATTATTGACTGCAAACCCCAATGCACAGCAGAGGTGTTATATGACCGAGGACAACAGACCCATTACTCCTGAAATTGTGAATGGTGACGGTGAAGGTGAAGAAAAAACAGAAAAAAAGGAAAAAAAACACAACACCGGGGGGCAACTTATCAAGCAGAGCCATAAACCGGATATTCTCTATATCGTGCCCATAACCGGACGTCCCCATCTGCCGGCCCAGGTGCAGCCTCTGGTGGTCAGCAAACAGCGGTGGGAAAAAACCCTGGTCAAGGCGGCCAATGATTCCCACAGCCTGCTGGGGCTCAGCTATCTATCTGAAGTTAAAGGAAAATATGTCTATAAAGAAGACTTTCCTCAAGTCGGGTGTGTGGTGCGGATGCTCAACATGGTGGACGTGGATGACAATATCCAGTTCATTGCCCAGGGCCTGGAACGTTTCAAAATCAAGAAGTTTTTGTCTGATAAACCCCCTTTTGTGGTCCAGGTGGAGTATTTCAAGCCGCTGGCCGAGGATGAGGACAAGCTCAAGGCCTATGCGATTTCCATCATCAGTTCCATCAAGCAGCTGTTGTCTTTGAATCCGCTGTATTCAGAAGAACTCAAGCAGTACCTGGGCCGGTTCAGCCCGGATCAGCCCTCTCCGTTGACCGATTTTGCCGCCGGCATCACCACGGCATCCGGGGATGTGCTCCAGGAAATTCTGGAAACCGAATCTGTCATGGAACGTATGAAGCAGGTACTCATGCTGCTGCAGAAGGAAATTGAAATTGCCAAGCTCCAGACCCAGATTCGAAAGGACATCAATACCCAGGTGGATGAGAACAAACGCAAGTTTTTTCTCAAGGAACAGCTCAAGGCTATCCAGAAAGAACTGGGGATGCAGAAAGATGACAAAACATCGGATGTGGACCGGTTCAAACAACGATTTGAAGCGATTGACCCGCCGGAAGAGGTGGCCAAACGCTTTGAAGAAGAGATTGAAAAACTGTCTGTGCTGGAAACCGGATCTGCTGAATACGGTGTTACCAGAAATTATCTTGACTGGGTAACCTCTTTTCCCTGGGGGGTGTATTCCGAGGACAACATAGACATTGAACGGGCAGAACAGGTGCTGGACCGGGACCATGCCGGGCTGTCAGATGTCAAAGAGCGGATTATCGAGTTTTTTGCCGCAGGGGTATACAAAAAAGATGTCTCCGGTTCCATCATATTGTTTGTGGGCCCGCCCGGTGTGGGCAAAACCTCCATTGGCAAATCCATTGCCGAGGCCCTGGGCCGAAAATTTTACCGGTTCAGCCTTGGGGGGATACGGGATGAGGCGGAAATTAAGGGTCACCGCAGGACCTATGTGGGGGCCATGCCCGGGAAAATGGTCCAGGCCTTGAAAGATACAAAAGTTGCCAATCCTGTGATCATGCTGGATGAAGTGGACAAGATCGGGATTTCCTATCAGGGTGATCCGGCATCTGCCCTGCTGGAGGTGCTGGATCCGGAGCAGAATGCCGAATTTTTGGACCATTACCTGGACCTGCGCATCAATTTGTCCAATGTCCTGTTCATCTGTACGGCCAATACCCTGGATACCATTCCCAGCCCTTTGCTGGACCGCATGGACCGGATCAACCTGTCCGGATACATCACCCAGGAAAAAATTGAAATCGCCAGAAAACACCTGTGGCCCAAACTCCTGAAACGCAACAAACTGGCAGCCTCCACAATCACCATCACCGATCCCACCATCCGGTATCTGGTTGAAGGTTATGCCAGGGAAGCAGGGGTGCGGAGTCTGGAAAAGCTTCTCAACAAAATTATCCGCAAAAGTATTGTCACCATCTTAAAGGGAGAAAATGAAAAAGTGCGGGTGACCATTAAGTCCCTGGAGAAATACCTGGGGCTTCCGGTGTTTAAAAAAGAGAAACAGATGCAGGGGGTGGGCATTGCCACAGGCCTTGCCTGGACATCCCTGGGCGGGGTCACCATGCCTATTGAAGCGGTGAAGGTCCATGAAAAAGGATCCGGTATCAAGCTGACCGGTAAACTCGGGGATGTGATGCAGGAATCAGCTTCCATTGCCCTGTCCCATGTGCGGGCAAATGCCAAATCCTTTGGCATTGATACCGGTTATTTTGATGATGCCTTTATCCACCTGCATGTGCCGGAAGGGGCCACCCCCAAAGATGGCCCCAGTGCCGGTATCACCATTACCACAGCCCTTGTTTCTTTGGCCCGCAAAAAGGGGATTTCACGTCCCCTGGCCATGACCGGTGAAATCACCCTCACAGGCAAGGTGCTGCCTGTGGGGGGGATCAAGGAAAAAATCATTGCTGCCAGAAGATCCGGTATCAATGAAATCATCCTGCCGGAAGGATGCATTAGTGAATTTGAAAAACTGCCTGATCACATCAAGGATGGCATCAATTTTTCCTTTGTCAAACACTACAAAGAGGTTTTCAAGCAGGTGTTTGAAAAAAAGTAAAAGCGTACTGAACCGTCTGGAAAAACAGCGGTTATAGCAATGCCCGGATCCTTTCCCAGCCCTGTTTGGGGATCTGGGCACCCACCACCTGGCAGACCTCGTACCCGCAGGCTGATGCCAGGATCCCGCTTTTTTCAATGGAAAAACCGTTGGCAATGCCGAAAAGAAATCCAGCCGCCCACAGATCACCGGCACCGGTGGTGTCTTTGGGGGGATGATCCGTTTTTGCTGCAATTTTGGTGATGGTGTCATTAAATGATACACAACTGCCTTTTTTCCCCAGCTTCAACACAGCATAAGTGACATCTTGAGACAACGCTGTGATTGCTTTTTCTTCCTGTGTAAAACCGGTAAAGGCAGCAGCCTCATCTTCATTGGCAATGAGAATGTCCACATAGTTTCGGATCACATCTTCCAGAATCGGGCGGCAGGCATTCACCACCTCAAAACTGGCCAGGTCCAGGGCAATCAGAGAACCAGCCCCTTTGGCTGCCCGCACCGATGCCATCATCAGGTCAGGGTTGAACAGCAGGTAGCCTTCAATGATGGATATGGCGGTATCTGCAAACAGATCCGGTCCGATCCTTGCCGGATCCATTTCCGTAGATGCCCCCAGATAGGTAAACATGGACCGCTGGGCATCCGGCGTAACCACTGAGATAACACTGCCTGTAGGGGAGGAGGACAGGGTCAACTCTGGTTCCACCCGGGCTGACCGCAGGGCGTCTTCAAACAGGGTACCGAAATTGTCCTGTCCCCTTCTGCCGATGAACCTGGCAGTACCCCCCAGGCGGCCCACCCCTATGATGGTGTTGCAGGCAGCACCCCCTGGAACGACAACAGGGGTTTCATCGGTTTTTGACAGGATTGTATCAATATCTGCAGCCTCCACCAGGGTCATGCCCCCCTTTTTTTTATCCAGCATTTTTAGAAAATCATCTGTTTCATTGATGAGGATGTCCACCAGGGCGGACCCTACACCGGTAATGCGTTTGTTGTATTGTTTTGTCATACGATATCTCCAAAAAAAAGTTGGTTTGTTCACCCCAGCATAGAAAATACAGGGCCGTTGTCAAGGCTTTTCTGGAGTTCTTAACAAAATATGAACATATCTTGATATATTTCTGGATAGCTATTGACAAATGGTGGATTACCCGGTATAAACAAGATTCTACATTATTGCAGCTAAACAAATGCACGCATGACATTACAATTTTTATCACTTTCATAAAAAAGGAGCATGAAATGTCAGACAATCAATCATTTTTGTTCACATCTGAATCTGTAACAGAAGGCCATCCTGACAAAGTGGCAGACGCCATATCAGACAGCATCCTGGATGCCATCATGACCGAAGACAAACGCTGCCGCGTTGCCTGCGAAACCCTGGTGACCACAGGGCTTGCCATGGTGGCAGGAGAGATTACCACGGACTGCTATGTGGATATCCCTGAAGTTGTCAGAAACACCATCAGGGAGATCGGGTATAATTCTTCCACCATGGGGTTTGACTGGAAAACCTGCTCAGTTATAACCACTATTGACCAGCAGTCTGTTGATATTGCCCAGGGAGTAAATGAAGGGGCCGGCCTGCACAAGGAACAGGGTGCCGGGGACCAGGGGCTCATGTTCGGGTATGCTACCAATGAAACCGAAGAACTCATGCCCATGCCCATTCTTTTTGCCCACAAGTTGACCCAGCGCTTAACCCAGGTCAGGAAAAACGGGGCGTTGGATTTTCTGCGGCCTGATGGCAAATCCCAGGTTACCATTGAATACAGAAACGGCAAACCCGAAAGGGTGGATGCTGTGGTGGTTTCCACCCAGCATAATAATGATGTGACCTATGAAGAGCTGAAAGATGCGGTGGTCAAGGAAGTGATACGGAAAATCATCCCAAAGGAGATGATGGACGGCGACACCCGGTTTTTTGTCAATCCCACAGGCCGGTTTGTGATCGGCGGCCCCATGGGGGACTGCGGCCTCACCGGGCGTAAAATTATCGTGGATACCTATGGCGGCCAGGGCAGCCACGGGGGCGGATGTTTTTCCGGAAAAGATCCTTCCAAAGTGGACCGAAGTGCCTCCTACATGGGTCGGTATGTGGCCAAAAACCTTGTGGCTTCAGGCATTGCAGACAAATGCGAAGTCCAGGTGGCATATGCCATTGGTGTGGCAGAACCGGTTTCTTTGATGGTGGATTTCATGGGTACCGGTAAAATCCCTGAGAAAAAAGCGGTGGAAATCGTCAGACAGGTGTTTGACCTGAGACCTGCCGCCATTATTGAAGCCCTTGACCTGCTGCGGCCCATCTATCGGAAAACCGCTGCATACGGCCATTTTGGGCGCAAAGACCCAGATTTTTCCTGGGAAAGAACAGACAGGGCAGACCAGATCCGGGAACTGGCAGGGCTCTAAGTGTTATTTTATAAATTTTAAGCAATCCCAAGGAGTGTAACAATGTTGCAGCAAACAAAAGATTCATCTTACATAGAACGTGATTTAACATTAAAAAACAAGGTCAAGGATATCAATCTTGCCGAAGAAGGGCTCAAGGACATGCAGTTGTCTGAAAAGGAAATGCCGGGCCTCATGGCTATCCGGGAAAAATACGGCCCGGAAAAACCCCTGAAGGGTATGAAAATCATGGGCAGTCTGCACATGACCATCCAGACAGCCATGCTCATCGACACCCTGTATGAACTGGGTGCTGATATCAGGTGGGCCACCTGCAATATCTTTTCCACCCAGGACCATGCAGCTGCGGCCATTGCCGAAAAAGGCACTGCCGCAGTGTTTGCCTGGAAAGGCGAAACCCTGGAAGAGTTCTGGTGGTGTACGGAACAGGCCCTGCTCTGGCCTGATGGCAGCGGCCCGGACTTGATTGTTGATGATGGCGGTGATGCCACCTTGTTTGTGCACCAGGGGGTAAAGGTGGAAAAAGATCCATCCCTTTTGTCCCAGCCCACCCACAGCCAGGATGAACGCTGTCTCATGGACCGTTTGCGGGTATCCCAGGCACAGGATCCGGAAAAATGGACCCGCATTGCCGAAGCCATCAAAGGGGTTTCCGAGGAAACCACCACCGGTGTCAACCGGCTGTACCAGCTGGCAGCGAAAAACCAGTTGCTGTTTCCAGCCATCAATGTCAATGATTCGGTTACCAAGTCCAAGTTTGACAACCTTTACGGGTGCAGAGAATCACTGGCTGACGGCATCAAACGGGCAACAGATGTGATGCTTGCCGGAAAAACCGTGGTGATTGCCGGATACGGGGATGTGGGCAAAGGCTGTGCCGCTTCCATGAAAGGATATGGTGCCATTGTCCTGATCACGGAAATTGATCCCATCTGTGCTTTGCAGGCAGCCATGGAAGGCTATGAAGTGGTGACCATGGAACAGGCCGCTTCCCGGGGCGATATCTTTGTGACAGCCACAGGCAATTACCATGTCATCAAAGGCGAACACATCGCCCAAATGAAAGATGAGGCCATTATTTGCAACATCGGCCATTTTGACAATGAAATCGAAATGTCCTATCTCATGGACAATCCCAAAGCCGAACGTATCACCATCAAACCCCAGGTGGACAAATGGGTGCTGGAATCAGGGCGGTCTGTCATTGTTCTGGCTGAAGGCCGCCTGGTGAACCTTGGATGCGCCACCGGCCATCCCAGTTTTGTAATGAGCAACAGCTTTTCCAACCAGACCATGGCCCAGATCAAGCTGGCTTCTGAAAAACTTGAAAAAAAGGTATATACCCTGCCCAAGGAACTGGACGAGGAGGTGGCACGGCTGCATTTGAAAAATCTGTCAGTGACAATGACCAAGCTGACCAAAGAGCAGGCAGACTATCTCGGGATTCCGGAAAATGGTCCTTTTAAATCAGACCATTACAGATATTAATATGAAAGCCATCAGCCATCAGTACTCAGCTAACAGCTAACAGCTTTTCATTTGTATGAATGAAAACCCCTGTGCCGGCGGAAGATGTCCGTCGGTACAGGGATTGTTTTTTCATTCATCTTTTTTTTCTTCCCAGAACTCCCGGCTTTCTTTGAGGATATCATCGATATCATCATCCAGCACGTCGTTTTCGTCTCTGTCCTCTTCCAGTTCCAGGTTGCCGAATTCCAGGGTGTCATCATCCAGATCATCCCGGCTTAAATCGGTATCCCCTGTATCTGTGTCACCCAGATCATCAATATCATCCATGTCATCGTCATCCAGATCTGTTTCCATAGCTTCCATAGATGATGAATCAGATTCTTCCTCGGGTTCCCGGTCAAGGTCTGCCCGGGCAAGATCTTCCTCTGCATCTGGCTGCAGCAGTTCCGGATCTTCTGTCTCCAATGATGCATGGCCGCTTTCAGGATCTTTGGAATCTGTGTGTGGGTCAGGAGCATCAGCGATATAATTTCCCTGCCTGTCAAACAAGAGGCTGCCGCGTAATTGCAGATCAAAATCCATGCGAAATGCCACCTGATTGTCATGAACCACAATCTGTCCGCCCTTTGACACAAGCTCTGTCTGCGCCATACGATCAGCGATGATTTTTTTAACAATTTTTTGATCAAGATTTTCCTGCACTGATGCAATCAGATCATTTTCTCCGTTTTTAATGACTTGCGGATCAGTGATTTTCATGGATATGACTCCTTGCATCTAACTGTTGTATGCGGTATTGGCAAAACGGGTTTCAATGAATTTTTCCAGATCGATGATTTTGCCGATTTCCATTATATCATGCATGTACCGCTGAATTTTTTCCAGACCTTCGGCCTCGGGATAAAGGCCGTCCCACCGTATGGCCTGGGGTTGGGAAAACACATTTTTCAATACCTCCGGGTTAAGTCCCAGGGTGCCCTGGGGATCTAAAAAATCCACAGCAATGCGCGCTGCACGGCTTTTGTCATCTTCTATATATTCACCGGTTTCCACCAGCAGGGACACAAATTCCTGGGCTGCATCAGGATGCTTCTGGATAAAATCTTCCTGCATGGCCACGATACAGCAGGGATGGTTGTCCCAGCGGCTGGCGGAATAGAATTCCAGATCCCCTATCTGGGCGGCAATGGCTTTGGTGGCAACAGGTTCGGCAACCATAAACCCTGCCACGTCCTCATTTTCCTTCATGATCTGTGGCATTTTAACCGGTGGTACCACCTCAAACCTGACATTGATGGCTTTTTTACCGGGAACCCCGGGTTTAAGCCCCAGCTCTTTGAGGAATTTATGGGCCAGCATGTGGTGAATGGACATTTTATGGGGAATATCCACAACCTTGTATTTGTAGAAACTCTGGAGAGAATCAAACCTGTGGTCATAGTGGCGGGATCTGACAAAGGTACTGCCGTTCTTGTGGGCAAACAATACCAGACGGATGGGGGAATCATAGGCAAACAGGTCCATGGCAATGGGCGCCAGTACAAAGGCACAGTCGATTTCTCCTGATTCCAGCCCCTCCTGAATGGGGTTCCAGCCGGCCTTCAGGCTGGTGGTCAGATCAAAATGCTTAGGTTCCACATCTCCGGTGTCTATCCTGTGTTTCAATGCCCCGAGGGCCAGGTGGTCGGTGATCTGGATATGGGCCACATTCAGTTCCACCCGGTCTCCCATAATGCTTCTTTGTTTTTTCCGGACAAAAGGGTCCCTGGTTTCACCTGAAAATGCGCGTGCAATGGCCTGGCTGATCTGTTCCTGGTCAAAGGGTTTGGGAACATGGCCGTTGCCTCCGGCTTCCGTAATGGCGATCTGTTGGCCTTTGTCCGACTGGGCCGTGGCCATGATAAAGGGCAGGTCCCTGAATTCATCCAGTTTGCGCAATGCCTGTAAAAATTCCAGTCCATCCATCTGGGGCATATTCCAGTCACTGATAACAAGGTCCGGTTTTTCGGTTTTTACCTTTTCCAGTCCATCTGTACCGTTGACCGCCATCACAAGGTTGGTATAACCGGCTTTGGCAAGGATCTGTTTGAACATGATACGCATGGTGCCTGAATCATCCGCCACAACAATTTTAATGTCAGGGTTTACCGCCATTGAAACGCTCCTTAAGGTTTTTGTGTATAATCGTTATATATGTATTTATTATTTCAGTATTCATGCCATGACCAGCGCAGTGTCTGCTGGAGTTTCTGGAACAGCCGATCCAGGCAAAATCCCAGGATGCCGATGGCAATGATCATGGCCATGAGTTTGTCATACTCCATGGTATCCCGTGCATCATTGATCAGGTATCCCAGGCCGCTGGATACCCCCAAAAACTCTGCCGGGACAAGCACAATCCAGGCCACTCCCAGCGCCAGCCGCAGACTTGTGAGCATATGGGGTACAGAAGATGGTATGACAATGGTCTTAATAAGCTGATAGCTGTCTGCACCCTGGTTCATGGCCATTTTTATCCACTGGGGATTGATGTTGCGCACCCCGATGGCCGTGTTCAGTATTATAGGACAAACAGTGGCCATTACAATCAAAAAATATACGGCTGATTCAAAGCTTGCAAACAGGAGCAGGGCAATGGGCATCCAGGACAAGGGGCTGATCATGCGCACAAACTGGATGGCGGAATAGGACAGTCCCCTGATCCTGGGATAAAATCCCACTAAAATACCCATGGGAATACCAAAAAAAGCAGCCAGGGATATGCCCACCACAATTCGTCGCAGGCTGGTGAATACCGACAGCCAGAACCGTTCATCTGCAAAGGCGGACATCAGGGCCCGGAAGGTGGGGCCGGGTAAAAATCCCTGGAAGTGGCTGAACTGGGGCCGGGTAAACACAAAATAAGAGACCAGTGCCCAGACAGCTGCAAAAAGGGCAAGCCCCATCAGTTCATAGAAAAAACCCAATTTCTGGGGCGTGAAAATGACATTAAGGCCCATTCGTCTGGGGTTTTGGTATGTGAAGCGTTCAGGTGATTTCAACAGACTCTTCCCTTGTATAGGGTAATGCCATGTGACAGTCACAGAAAGGCGCCATTCCCCCCATCTCATCCATTGCTTTGAGTACAAATCTGTCATCCACCAGCTCCTTGACTGCCCGGCCGGAGTCCAGTGCTGATAAAAATGACGTGTCTCCTTCCACCCGGGTGGTTTTCATCTGGTCGATGATGAACCGGGTGGCAGAAGGAAAGGGAAAAGGCTGAAAATCGATGCGGGGAACATCCCAGTCAGGATGCACCAGCCTGGCCGGATCAGGGGTTTCAAAAACCCTGCGCAGCACCTCCTGGGAAAACGGCAGATACCTCTCTCCGTCACGGCTCAAAAGGTGGGCGGTTTCTTTGGGATTTTTCCGGCACCAGGCCTGGGCCCGGACAATGGCATTCATTGCTTTTTGCACCACCACCGGGTGGTGGTCAATGAATCGCTGGCCTGCAACAATGACGCAGCAGGGGTGGTTTTTCCATATATCTCCGGTGTACCGCATGATTCTGGCATTGAACCGCAGTTCAGCCAGGGCATTGAAAGGGTCTGCCACGATAAAGGCATCCACCTTGCCGCCCAGAAGGGCTGTGGGCATGTCTGGAGGGGGCAGGATAAACAGATTGACTTCATGGGGGGCAAGGGAAACTGACTGGGGCTGGATCACCGGGGTCAGGCCCTGGGCTTTCAGCCCCAGCTGAAGCACCAGGTTGTGCATGGAATACCAGGAGGGAACCGCCACCTGTTTTCCCCCAAGATCTGCAAAATTCCTGATGGCTGAATCCCCCCGCACGGTTACCGCACTGCCGTTTGTATGGTCCCATGCCAGCACACGGACAGGCATGTGCTGTTTGAACCGCATCCATATCGGGATGGGAAAGAGCATATGGGTGATATCAAATTTGCCGGCCAGAAAAGATTCCGTGAGTATGTTCCAGGACCTGACCATGACGGGTTGTTCTACATCCAGCCCTTCCTGGGAAAAATATCCCAGTCCGTGGGCCACCAGCAGCGGGGTTGCATCGGTAATGGGCAGATACCCTAAACGCAGGGGCGGCTTTTTTGCAGACACAGCGGCCCCGGTAATCAGGCTGGAACAGGCTGCTGCGGCTGTGTGCAAAAATGTGCGACGGGTCATGTCGGTTTGTGGATGTATGCGGGCAGGGCTTTTCATGTTAGAGCAGGGTCCTTTTGGCCAGGTAGGCATTTTTAAACTGTTCCAGGATACTGTTCCGGATTTCCTTGAACCGAAAGTGGTTTCTGTCTCTGGGATAGGTTTCCGCAACCGTAAAGATGTCGGTGATATTGGCAGGTTCTCCGGCCAGAAGGATGATTTTGTTGCCCAGGTAAATGGCCTCGTCAATATCATGGGTCACAAAGACCGCGGTGAAATTTTCCGACAGCCACAGGTTTACCAGCTCTTCCTGGATATGGGCCTGGGTAAATGTATCCAGGGAGGCAAAAGGTTCATCCAGCAAAAGGATCCTTGGGTGTCCCACCAGGGCCCTGGCCAGACACACCCGCTGGGCCATGCCCAGGGACAGCCGGCCGGGGTGTGAATCGGCAAATCCGGTCAGGCCCATTATCTCCAGAAACTGGTTGACCCGGTAATCCAGTTTGTCTGTGTCATTTCTGATTTTGCAGCCATAGGCCACATTTTCCCACACAGTGAGCCAGGGCAGCAGGGCCGGCTGCTGGAAAAGCATGGACCGGGACGGATGGATTCCGGTTATGATGTCACCGTCTGCCCGGATACAGCCTTTGGTGGGGTGTTCAAGACCGGCCAGAAGGTTGAGCAAAGTGGTTTTGCCGCACCCGGATTCCCCCAAAATAATAACAAAATCACCTGGTGCAATGGCAAAGGAAATATCCTTTAATACCACATGTTCAGGCTTTTCAGCATAGGCATAGGTTTTGGTTATTTTTTCAATATCAATCTGCAATGCGTACTTCCGACAGGGCATTTTCCGCCCAGGTTTTGTCCACAAAAATATTTTGATCAATTTTTTCGGGCATGATTCCCATGGCATCACCCATATAGGTCTGCATCATGTCAATGGCACCTGTATCCGGCACCAGTCTTTCAGGGGCAAAGTTTATCCTGGAGCGGGCAAGTACTGTTTGCACAAGGGCGGGATCCTGTGCTAGAAATCCGGCACCAAGGGCAGCCTGATCCAGAATGGTTTTGTCCTCAAGATGCCGGGCAGCAGTAAAAAACAGGCTTACCAGGGCCTTGAGAATCCGGGGATATGTTTTTAAAAAATGCTGCGTGACCACAAATCCGCAGCAGGGATGGTTTTTCCAGAGGCTGTCTGAAGTACAGACAATATCCGCCTGTCCCCGGGTCACTGCCAGGCTGCCAAAGGGTTCCGGGACCATAAATCCGCCTGTCGCCGGACCATCACCTCCCATATCATTTTCAGCCGCAAGGATTTCCGGCATAAGATACGGGGGAACAGTTTCCAGAAAAACATCACTGCCTGGCTGGTCAAGGGGGCCCAGAACCAGACCTGATGCACCCAGCAGTTTATGCAGCAGTATGGCCTGGATGGAAAACCAGGATGGCACCAAAACAGGTTTTCCTTTTAAATCTGCAAGAGAGTGAATGCCGGCTTTCCGGTTTTTGACCAGGAGACTGCCGGATCTGTGAACAAACATGAGAAACCGGATGTCCATGCCTGAGGCAAACAGTTCCAGGGCAAGTGGTGTGGGGATAAATGCGCCCTGAATGGTCTCATTTCCCAATTTGTCACAGATTTCATCCCAGGTGTTCATGGGAACCGGGACAAGGCGCCAGGGCCGTTGATCATCCACCCCTGGATGATGTGCAGCCGCCATG
>JAABTU010000054.1 GCA_011389715.1 Desulfotignum sp. | reverse complement strand
CATTTAAAAAAGCCCATCTGGAAAAAGGACTGGAAATGATCGGAAAAAAAGATCCGTCCCGGCAGGAACTGCGGATCCTGGCCTGCGCCCAGTGCCATATTACCTATTCCGTGCCCAAAGGTCCTGACAATAAAGTCATCGGGAATGTCACCATGCCCTGGCGGAACGGCACATGGGGGGATATTTCCATTGAAGGCATCATCGATGTGCTGCTGACCGATGAGTTCCGGCTGGAATGGGTCCAGGAGATTACCGGATTCAAGATGCCGTTCATCCGCCATCCGGAATTCGAGTTGTTCTCCCGGGGCAGCGTGCACTTCAAGGCCGGTGTGGCCTGTGCCGACTGCCATATGCCGTATACCCGGTCCGGAAGCTACAAAATCTCTGACCATGATGTCACCAGTCCGTTAAAAGCGGACCTCAGGGCCTGTGCCCAGTGCCATACCCAGTCCAAAGAATGGCTGACCGATCAGATTTTTCATACCCAGGACCGGACAACATCCCTGATTCTCAGGGCCGGTTACGGCACCGCCACCTGTGCACGGCTGTTTGAAACCCTGCACCAGGCCCGGGCAAAAGGTGCGGCCGTGGACAAGACGGTGTATCAGCGAGCCAAGGACCTTTATATGCAGGCATTTCTGCGCATCGTATTCATCAATGCGGAAAACTCCGTGGGGTTTCATAATGCGGCAGAAGCCGGCCGGGTGCTCGGGGACTCCATTGCCTTTGCCGGCAAGAGTGAAGCCCTGCTGCGGCAGCTGCTGGCGGGCGCGGGCATGGATCCGGGCCTGGAAGTGGCCCTGGACCTGGGAGAGACACTGAGAAACCGGGGCGAGGCCAAACTGAATTTCAGGCCGGAACAGGAATTTACAGATCCCTTCGGCATCCAGGAACAGCTGCTGTCTGAAGAGGCCAAAGGCCTGTAATGGAGAATCTCATCTGACACATCTCGGCCAGGGTGCCATAGAATCCGTCTTTATCCCAGGATACGACCCGGCCGAAAAAATCAGGTGTCCAGGCGGCCAGATGGTCCGGGTAGGTGATCAACCGGGACAGGGCCATAAGTGTTTTTGTATCCGCCGGAAGCTGAACCATGCTTCTATCCCTTGATGCCGGATACGGTTTTTCGCACCTTGCCGTTGAGTAGCAGCGCCACCCCCAGCGGGTGCCAACACCTCAAAGGCGTGGGCCAGGCCGTATTCCTTAAGGGTGATGGCCTGGGTCTTTTTGGCATGATCCGTGCCGTACCAGGCATGGATCACAAAATCGTTGTACATGAGAAACAGGTGGATGAGAAATGCGGTGGCGGAAAATATTGCCATGATGCGAAAGGCGTTCTGAAATTTTTCAGCCGTGCCGTAACACAGTCCCGCCACCAGCATCACCACGGCAGTACCAGAGGCCAGGGCTGCCGCCACGAAATCCGGGTCCACCACCACTACCTTGCCGGTTTTCTTGGCTTCGATGAGATGGTGCACATCCGGCAGCCGGGTCTGCCCCAGGTTACAACTGGTTGATCGTATAGAAACAATGTGATTTTGAATAGCTTGACTCAACAATAGGGATCTGGTGATTAAACAATTCAAACATAAGGGATTGAAAAAAATAAAAAAACCCGCACACCCCGGAAGAATCTTGAGAAAACACTACATTGAACCGTTAGGTTTGACTATTACGAAATTGGCTGAAATATTGCATGTTTCAAGAAAAGCGGCTTCAGCGATCGTAAATGAAAAAAAAAGCGTTACCCCAGACATGGCATTATGGCATTAAGGCTTTCAAAAGTATTTGATACCACACCGGATCTGTGGGCCAATCTGCAAAAAAAATTATGATATGTGGGAAGCTGAAAACAAAGCAACCGGTTGGCAGCATGTGCCAAAAATTGATATGGCACATGCAATATCATAATTGGGAAACGTTACCATTGCCTACAAAATGATCCTCCTGTATTGTGATCATATGGCTATTCTTTTATTGTGGGGAAAACCTGATCAATTATGAACAATGAACAATAAGGAGATGGACAATGCAAGTGATTAAACTCAGTGAAACCAATGAATTCAAACCGGGCGTCATGAACCGGTTTTTTCTGGTCGAAACATCCGAGCATTTCAAAATCATCAATTTCAATCTGGATGCCGGGGTTGTTTTTCCGGTCCATTCCCATGACCTGGATGGCGAATTATCCATTCAGGTTCTTGAGGGAAAGGGGTGGTTTCTCGGAGAAAATGATACAAAAATACCAGCAGAACCAGGCGATATTCTGGTGTCGGAGATCAGGGAACCCCATGGGGTCGAATCGGATACGAAAATGAGAATCATTGTGACCATCGCACCGCCGATTTGATGAAAACAACTCAAGCCCGTCCTCATCCGGTCAGCACCAGAATTCCAGCCGGTTTCCTTCTGGGTCATCAAGATACATCACGTTTGCCCCCCATGGGTGGGTTTCAATGGGGGTGGGCGCCAGGCCGGCACTGCACAGCCGGGTCCGGGTCTCTGCCAGGTTACGAACCTGAAACGTGATGAGATGGCCTTCTCCCCGGCTGGAATTTCGGGTGGTCCGGCAGGCATCGGCAATGCTCAGGCAGGTGAAGTCTGTGAGCCGGAACTCCACAAACCAGTCCCGGGCCACGGTGACCGGCAGCTGGAGCCCGGTTTCATAGAAAACCACCGTGTCCGCCCATTTCTCACAGTATAAAATGGTGTTGACGCACATCACCGGTTCCTGCAATCCCCGGGAACAGGGATCGGATGGCTGCCGGGGGGATGTCATGATTTCAGGGTTTCACCAATGGATTTCCCGAAGTTGAAGCAGTTCTCCACTGCCTGGGAATTCGGGTTCCATTTTTCACGCAACCCTTCGTTCAACAGTTCAAATCCGCCCTGTTCCAGTTTGTCGGATATTACTTTCACAGATTCACCGCTCCAGCCGTAAGATCCGAATGCGGCCGCTTTTTTGCCCTTGAATCGCAGGCCGATCACCTCTTCGAACAAACCAGCCAGGGAAGACAAAATGCCCTTGTTCACGGTGGGAGATCCGGCCAGAACCGCTTTGGACTTGAAGATCTCGGTGATGACATCGTTCTTGTCGGATGTGGAGACATTGAACAGCTTGACGGTGATGCTGCTGTCAGCTGAAAGGATACCTTTGGCAATGGTTTCCGCCATTTTCCTTGTACTCTCCCACATGGTGTCATAGATAAGCGTAATTTGGTTTTCCGCATAGGCATCGGCCCATTTTACATATGTGTCCACAATCTGCATGGGGTCTTTGCGCCAGATCACTCCGTGGCTGGGACAGATCATGTTCACCGGTACGTTCAGGTCCACCACCTCCTTGATCTTTCGGGTGACCTGGGCACTGAAGGGGGTCAGGATATTGGCGTAATATTTAATGGCTTCCTGGAACAGTTCTCCCTGGTCCACCAGATCATTGTACATCAGTTCCGATGCCAGGTGCTGGCCGAACCCGTCGTTGCTGAACAGGATGTTGTCTTCGGTGAGATAGCAGAACATGCTGTCGGGCCAGTGGAGCATTGGCGCTTCGATAAAGATCAGGTCCCTGGTGCCGATATTGAGTTTGTCCCCGGTTTTGACCACCTGAAAATTCCAGTCCTGGTGATAATGGCCTTTGAGAAATTTCGCACCGTTGGCGGTACAGTAGATGGGGGTGTCGGGAATGCACTGCATCAGTTCGGGCAGGGCCCCGGAATGATCGGGTTCCGCATGGTTGGCAATGATATAGTCGATCTGGTCTAAAGGGATCTCTTTTTTGAGGTTTTCCACAAACTCATGTGAAAACGGGAACCACACCGTATCGATGAGAACGGTTTTTTCATCTTTCACCAGGTAGGCGTTATAGCTGGATCCTCTGTGTGTGGTGTATTCCTGGCCGTGAAAATGCCGCAGTTCCCAGTCGATTTTTCCCACCCAGTGAATATGTTTCTTGATTGCAAAATGCATGGTTTTCTCCTTGTTATTCTATGTAAATGTCGTTTAACTGGTTGATCATTTCGTGAAATGCCTCATGTTTGCCTTTGCCGATCCTTTCTTGTTCAAGGATTTCAAAATCCTGGAACAGTTTTTCGTCAATGTCTTGTGAAAAACGGCTTTCCCCCATGGGATAGAGGATGTTGTTTTCTTTATAGATGTGATCGAGCATCAGTAAAATATATTGTTCACACTCATGGGCAAGTGCCTCAGCCACGGCGGTATCGCCTGACTTGAACCGGGTAAAAGCCTGACTGATGGTTTTGATATGGCCGCGGCCGGTGACATGGTCCGACAGCATGGCCTCGATAGGGCCCTGTTCAGGGATGCCGGCCTGGATCATTGCCGGAAACAGCAGATCTTCTTCTTTTCCGTGGTGGCATTTGTCCACAAAGATCTGGAAAAATTCGAGAATGTCTTCAAAATGGCCGGTGTCAAGGAATTGGTCTGATTTGAGGGAATCACACATTTTGTTCAAAATGCGAAAAACAATTTTTATTCCCTCGTGCTCATTTTTCAACTGTTCAATGGCTTTCATACGGTTCTCCTTTCAGCATAAACCGTTACATCCGGTTAGGTTCTGAAGCCTTGGCCTGATACAGGGGTGTTTTTTCCCGATAGGATCAGTTGAGGTGAAGTGTTACCAGATGGGGATTTGGCCGGTTATTCATGCCCCAGCGCTTTTATCAATATATCCATTAAAAGCGGCAGGCAGATAAAAGTCAAGGATTGTTTTTTTTAAATAAATACACTTATAACTGGGATCAATTTGAAACAACTGAGCGGAGGCATGGAAAAACTGTACTCCCGGTCGGAACATGTGAAATATAAAAACCCCTGGAAGTCGATAAGATATGATGCATCCCCCATTCTGCGTCCTAAACTGTATGGCCATTCATCCTTGTTCAAACCTGAAAACCTGTTGCGGGAGGCCAGAAGACAAAAAAATATACCAGAGAGAAACATTCCGGCGGTTTTCCTTCTTGATCCTGACGGAGATATCGTTCAGAGCCTGCTTGCCGCCAATAAGGCACAGATAAATCCCCATTTGGCATGCTACCATACCCGGCTGTACAATTTTACATATGACGACATGGAATTTGGGGTTATCGGATGTGCAGTAGGGGCATCGTTTGCCGTATTGGTCGCTGAAGAGCTGTTTGTTTCCGGTTGTGAACTGCTAATAAGTGTGACCTCTTCAGGTCAGATCCTGCCTGGGCAAGAGCCTCCTTTCTTTGTGTTGATCGAGCGGGCGCTGAGAGATGAAGGCACCAGTTATCACTATATGGCCCCGTCTAAATATGCATATATCAATGAAGAACTGCTCACAATTTTAAAGGATGGGATTTCTACGTCGGCATTTTCGGTTTTTCCGAAAGCCACCTGGACCACGGATGCCCCTTTTAGAGAAACAGATATTGCTGTGGAAAAAGCAAAAGAGGAAGGAATTTTAGCGGTTGAAATGGAAGCGGCTGCATTGTATGCTTTTGCCTTGGCCCGGGATAAAAAAGTTATATGCTTTGCCCATGTCACCAATCAAATGGGAAATATTGAAGGGGACTTTGAAAAAGGTGAAGCCAACGGCACCCGGGATGCGTTAAAACTGATCGCTGCTGCCGCCCGGATATGGCGGTCCAGTCGGTTGTGATCCAAGGAAACAAGCTCTATGACATATAAGGATATTATTGCGGCAAAAATGGTATTGAATCTGCCCGAACGAGCCACCATGGCGGAAATTAAATCCTGCTACCGAAAACTGCTCAAGCGCTGGCATCCGGACAAGAACCCGGCTGATCCGCACGGGTGCCATGAGATGACCCGGAAAATCACCATCGCCTATAAAACGATTCTTGCCTATTGCGACCAGTATGCCTATTCATTTGAAAAACAGGAAGTGGAAAAATATCTATCTACAGAAGAGTGGTGGATGGACCGGTTCGGTAATGATCCGTTATGGGGAAATCAAAAGTAGGAAACCGATGAATTGTAAACTGGAGGCACAATTTTGATCTATATCAAGGAAATTCCCGTTGGTTCATTGTTAAAATAAATGACAGATTGAAATTGTACCAGCAGGAGAAAGTTCATGGAGCAGGCTGAGATTGAAACAATGCACAAAAAAACAGCAGATGATCCCATTCTGAATTCGGAAGATATGGATGAATATTTGTCACAGATTAGTGAGCGCAATATTGACAATTTCATTGATACGCTTGGGCTTCAGAAATGCGCGCAAGGATACCGGTTCGATTTTTTCAACCGTCCGATTCTGTTTGACAGCAATGATTTTATTGACCTTTCCGGAAAAGCGATGCCGCCGGCCATAAAAACAGTTTTCTGCAGGTATTTGATCATGCATCCGGAAAATAAAACAGACAGTTCAGGAAAACTTGTAACCTTCAGGGAATTTTCAGGAGCCGGTCCTTTGTTTTCCCGGTTTGTGGAAAACACGAACAAAACAATCGAGAAAACATTCTCCGGCAGACTGGAAACACTTGAAAAAAAATGTCAAGCGCTTTTTGGCATGCCTTTGCACCACTCTGCCTATGACTTGAGTATCCGGTTTAAAGCGCTGCCCAAAATACCTGTCACGCTGCAGTTTAATGATGCAGATGATATATTTCCCGCAACATCCGTGTTTTTGTTTCATGATGATGCTATCACATATCTGGATCTGAAATCCCTGGCCAGTATCGTCACCTGGTTTACAGGATTTTTGATAAACACGCCGTTAATTGATCGATCCATGATGGATATCACAGCCGGCCAAGTCCCTACATACCAAGAACAGACCACAAAACAATCCTGTTAAAAGAATCTTTGGCTCCATATCCCGGGACAAAAAAGGAAAATCCTGATGCGGGCCATACCGAAAGCATGGCCCACATCAGGGGAAAAAGATCTGTCAGATCTTAATTGCCGGCCATCATGGCGGCGACGTCTTCGTCTACATCACCGGTTGGTTTGATGTCAAAGTTTTTCACCAGCACATCGAGTACTGCCGGGGATACAAAAGCCGGCAGCGTGGGTCCCAGACGGATGCCCTTGATACCCAGGTGCAGCAGTGCCAGGAGTACTGCCACGGCTTTCTGCTCATACCAGCCGATATCAAAGGAGATGGGCAGGTCGTTGATATGGTCTGCGCCGAAAACATCCTTGAGTTTCAGGGCTATCACCGCCAGGGAGTAGGAATCGTTGCACTGGCCGGCATCCAGAACTCTCGGGATGCCGCCGATGTCGCCCAGATCCAGTTTGTTGTACCGGTACTTGGCACATCCGGCAGTGAGAATCACGGTGTCCTTGGGCAGTTTTTTGGCCACTTCGGTGAAATATTCCCGGTTTTTCATGCGGCCGTCACACCCGGCCATGACAATGAACCGTTTGATGGCCCCGGATTTGACCGCTTCCACCACCTTGTCGGCCAGGGCCAGGACCTGGTTGTGGGCAAATCCGCCCACCAGGGTACCGGTTTCGATCTCCCGGGGGGGCCGGCATTTTTTGGCGCATGCGATCACTTCGGAAAAATCCTTGGTTTTGCCGTCCTCACGATCCGGGATATGGGTGAGGCCCGGGTAGGACACCACCCCTGTGGTAAAGATACGGTCCTGGTAGGTGTTTTTCTTCTTGATGGGAAT
>JAABTU010000053.1 GCA_011389715.1 Desulfotignum sp. | reverse complement strand
CAATCCCGTTCATGTAAATGTCCATGGACTTGATTGAATCCGGGCCGTAAATCATCTTGAACTGGTCTTCCACCAGGATCAAAGGATGGAGGCTGGGAACCACGCCCAGGCCCCGGCAGTCCAAAATCAGGCCGGTGTAGGATTGTCCGGCCGGTTCCACCGGCACATCATACCGGGGTCTGACAGTCAGGTTTTCCGGTTGCCGCTCAAAATGGGCGGCCAGGGGTTTCATCAGCCCTCTCGGACCGTACATCGGCATTTTCAGCTCCCGCACAATATGGGTTTTCATCTGCCCGTTAATGCGGATATCTTCAAATTCATCCTCGGGCGCTCTCACAGGAACAGCCATCTGAATCAGTCCTTGTGTTTGTGTCTTCAAGATTGCATCAGTGGCGCTGGAGTGTTCATAAATGCGTTTTTCATCGATGTGAACGCCGTTTATGATTTTGTTAAGTTCCACGGCAGCCAGGTCATAGGCCTGGGCCCTGGCTTCTTGGATCCCATACCGGTCAATCTCCTTATAAGCGGTTACAAAGATAAATCCGCTGGTCCAGTCCACTTGTCCGTTTTTTACACGCTGCACCACATCCGCGTGCGCGGTCAGTGTCAGGCTGCCGATCATCACCACCACTGCCATCGCCATACTCAGCCATGTGTTTGTTTTCATGTCATCGCTCCTTGTTCTGATTAGTTGAAGTAAGGGTCATACATCGGGGTGCGCTCGGTCACCCGCAGGATATAGTTCCGGGTTTCTTCAGGCGTTTTTTGCCGCAGCAGGGTGAACACCGACGGCCGGTCCATGGCATTGATGTCATGGACATCCACAATCTTGTTCCGCATGGCGGTCGGTCCCCAGTTATAGGCGCATACCGCCACATACCGGTTTTTCACCGGATCGGTCACCTGCCTGAAATACCGGTTTTTCAACAGTGATAGATACGTACATCCCGCCTGGATATTTTTTTCCGGATCAAAATAATAGTCATGGGGCATGACCCGGTCTTTTTGGTAAATCTCGCGATAGGTTTCCCTGCCGGCATAGCGGGGAATGATCTGCATCAGCCCGATGGCTTTGGCGGAAGACACCGCTTTGGGATTGAAGAAGCTTTCCGTGTGGATCACCGCCATCACCAGCCGGGGATCCACCTGGCTGGCACGGGCGTGTTTTTCCACCAGGCCCCGGTATTTTTCCGCCCGGATGTGCAGATTCCTGGGCACCATCTCGAACCAGGTCCGGAACAGTTGGCGCTCGATCCCGTCCGCCGGGGTAAAAGGCTTCGGGTCCTTTATGATTTTCGGGATCACTTCCTTTTTCAGAAACTGCGGTGCCTTTTGCGCATCCACGGGTTTTCCGGAACGGGTCGCCACCTGGTCCTGCAGGACAGGGGTCCCGGTTTCATCCGTGCTGGTGAAAAGGTCTTTCCCCATTTTTTCCAGGGCAGCCCGGGCCGTGTTACCGGGCCCGGGGTCCGTGGTTTTGACAACCGTTTCCAGGACAATGATGCCGTTTTCAAAATCCACCCGGCCCCGGCTGTCCAGCCCGCTTTCATAGTCCACCCACACTTTTCTGGAGGACCTTTCCGCAGAAGCCCATTTTTTCAGGATCTGCTGGTTCAGGGCTTCCCATCTGGCTGCAAACGCCTGTTCCTCGGCTTCCCATCTGGCATCCATCTCTTTGGACAGATCCGTGTGTTTTTGCTCCAGCTGCTCCTGGAGCGCATGCCATCTGGCATCCATATCCGCATCAGCCAGGGCCCGGCCCTGTTCCGGCCCGGCCCCCGGCAGCCCCACCAGGGCCGCCCCCAGGCACCATGTCATCAGATTTTTCATAAACCGTGTCATACCCGCCTCTTTACCAGAAAAGTCAATGCAGTATCAGCTTTTTTTTCAAATGCCGGATGATAATCAGGGCCTCGGCCCCGGATACCGGCCCCATGGGTTTGAATTCATTGCCCAGCAGGTCGGCGGGGCCCATGACCCCCCGGGTGGCGCACACCATCACGGCATTGAAGAACGGGGCATCTTCCGCCACATCCGTGTAGGGCGATGCCTGCCCGATAAACCGGGTCCGCAGCCCCTTGTCCCGGCTCAAGGTGGCGATGATGTCGGCAATGATCATGGCAAAGCCGGCCCGGGTGACCGGTTCGTCCGGCCGGAATGCATTGCCGGGAAACGGCCGCAGCCCCGCCAGGTTCATATCCAGCACGGAAACCATGGCCGCGTTGAGGGGATGATCCTTGATATCCCAGGGGTATGTTGCCAGCGGTTCCGATGTAACACCGTGGCGGGCATAGATCTGGTCCACTTCCAGCTCATGGATGAAAATTGCTGCCGTATCCGCCCGGGTGACCGCTGTTTCCCCGGCCAGGTCCCTGCCGATGCGGTTGCCCGGTTCGGCCCGCAGCACCTTCTGGCAATGGGCCAGTTCCCGGTCCGCTTCCTTGACAAGGGTTTTGTCCAGGTCCAGCACTGTTTCAAATTCCCGGATGGCCCGGTCATAGTCTTTGGCTTCCTTGTATGCCAGCCCCATGTAATAGCGGGGATCCGGCAGGGTTTTATCATAGACCACGGCTTTTTCATAATGGGATCTGACCTGGTCCAGCCACCCGTTTGCCTGCTCCTGCAGCAGCAACCGCATATACCCGGTATGGGCCGCCGCGTTTTCTTCTTTGGTGCCTGCGGTGTTCACCGCTTTTTTCATGGCAGCATATCCTGCGGCAAATTCCCGGTTTTCCCCCTGTACCAGCCCCATGCCCACATGGGCCGGGCTGTATCCGGGTGCCAGTTCCAGGGCCAGGGAAAAATTTCTCCGGGCCGCATCCAGCCGCCCGGTTTCCAGCAATTTCATGCCATTGAATACATGGTGCTCAGGGGTGTCCATTGTTGCGGCCGGCTGCCGGGTATGGCTGGCACATCCGGTCAAAACTGAGATTACCAGGCAGATCATCCACAAAAAAACAAGCCTTGCCGTTGTTGCATGTGTTTTCATCCTGTCCTCCGTGCTTGTTGGGTGTCGGGGGGTGATCCCCCTGCTTATTTTAAATAGACGGGGGGATAACGGGTTTTGTGACATGATTTTTTTCATGGTATTCACTTATACATAAAGCGGCAGGGACTGAAAACATTTTTCTGTCACCATAAAGTGTGATATGAGGTCATAATCAACAGGAACCAAGGAGGTGTGTGCACAGATGAAACCAGGATCCGCCGGCAATGACGTCAACCAGCCGGCCCGGCAGGAGGGCCGCCATGGGCGAGGATGAAGATCATGACCGAAATGGGATAAAAAAATGAACCTTGGTAAAGAAAAAATATTTGGTGTACTTGTCGGGGGTGCCATTGGAGATGCACTGGGTGCCGTAGCAGAGGGTGTTCCCAGGGAAGAAATGGAAAAGCGCCATGCTGGTTTGATTGAAAACTATGGGGAGTTACAGGATTTTGCATGGTATGAAAATCATCCGGAGCTTGTTGCCAAATTCTGGCGCATGGGATGTCTTCACACCGATGACACACAAATGGCATTAGCTGTTATCGACTGCTTTTTAAAGCACGGGAGGTTAAAAGAAAAGGACCTGGCTGTCTGTTTTCAGGAGCTTTTTCCTTTGGCACGTGGCGTTGGAAAAGGCTATCGTACGTTTTATCAAAACATGAAAAAAAATATTTGGCCGGCCGCACTTTCAAACAACGCTGGATCTGGAAGTGCCATGCGAGCCGGCGTAATTGCGGCCCTTCCAATGAAATTTGTACATTTTGAGATTTTTTCAAACGCTTTGCGTCAAAGCAGAGTCACCCATACAGATATTCGTTCTCACTGGGCAGCGATTTTGATTGCGTTATCAACCTTTACCTTTGCCAAGATAGATTATGATCAAAGAATACTATTCAATCACACGATTCCAGAATTTGTTTTAAAGATGTTGGAAGACAAAAAAGAATTGGTTCGATCTCTTGTGGAAAATGAAAGCGATTTTGAGAATTTTGAAGAAAAAACAGCACAATTTTTTGAATCCATCAAAATCATCATCAAATTTTTCAAAACAAATCCCTCAGCTCCGCGGAATACCGAAGTTTATGAAATGTTGATTCAATTGATTGCAGAACATACGTCCAAACATAAAAATGGCGCGGTATCCTCGACAGGTACAAGGAATTTTGCGATGGAAGCCCCTGTCACTTCGTTCGCGACCGCTGTTTTTTTCGGGCATGATTTTCCGACAGCGATAATGAATGCAATCCATTTAGGCGGTGATACAGACACGGTCGCATCCATGGTCGGCCAGATTGTCGGTGCGTATCATGGCTTCCGTCTTGACTGCTGTGATGTCTATACAATTAATGAAAATCTCACTATTGCGCCAAAAAGTGATGGTGCTGATCAAGATAACGGTATTCCTTTGGATTGGTTTCTCCCTTTAAAAGTAAAGTGGCAGCTGTTTCATAGAACAATGCGTTTGGCAGGGATTGCGGAGTATGAAATGCCAAGGCTTTTCAGTGTGATCGGAAATGAAGAAGATAAACATTTCAGAGATCTCGTGGCATTTGAAAAGGATTGGTCACTGATGGAACGAAACAAGAAAAAATTGATTCAAGAATATTTTGGAAAAATTTCTAATTACAAACGAGAAGGATTACCACGAGAGGTAATTGGAATTCGTCGATGGAACATTGGCGGGCATGATGGTTGACAATTTGTCGCTGTTTCATTTCGGAGACCGGCTTTCCATGGACCTGACCAATTATGATAGGAACTATTCCATACCCCGAGGCCGGCCGGAAGGCAAGGTGCATTGGTTGCGGATGACGGGCCATAAGAAAGGGCTTGATATCATCCATATGATACAGTAGGTTTTCCAAAGAGTGTCAGGCATTTTTTGATGCAACGGAAGGGAAAGGGCCATGCAACAGAGAAAAAAATTGCCCATCGGCATACAGACTTTTGAAAAAATCATTGACGGGAACTGTTATTATGTGGACAAGACCCGGTATATTGAAACCCTTGCCTCCCGGGGAGATTACTACTTTTTATCCCGGCCCAGAAGGTTCGGCAAGAGCCTTTTTCTGAGCACCATAGAGGCGGCGTTTCAGGGGAATCAGGCCCTGTTTTCAGGTCTATACCTTGAAAACAACTGGGATTGGGAACAAACATGCCCTGTGATCCATATCAGTTTCGGTGCCGGGGTGATGCGCAGCACGGATGACCTTAACATCCGGTTCACCGCCATCTTGAACCATCATGCCAAAACATTCGGGGTGACATTTCAATACGATGATCTCCGGGAGCGATTTGCGGAATTGATTGGTGACCTGCATGACCAGTACCGGCAAAAAGTGGTTATTCTCGTGGACGAGTATGACAAACCCATCCTGGATAACATCGAAAACCCTTTGCTGGCGGCCCAGATCCGGGATGAGCTGAAAAATTACTATTCCGTGATCAAGGACAGTGACCGCCATATAGAATTCGTTTTCATCACAGGCGTCTCCAAATTCAGCAAGGTTTCCTTGTTCAGCGGCCTCAACAACCTGGAAGACATCACCCTGAACAAGGAATATTCGACCATCTGCGGATATACCCAGTCGGAGCTGGAAACGGTGTTTGCAGACCGTCTTGCCGGTAAGGATATGGCGCAGATTCAAAAATGGTACAACGGCTACAACTGGACCGGCGAAAAAGTGTACAATCCCTTTGATATCCTGCTCTATCTCAAAAGCGGCGATTTTTCCAGTTACTGGTTTGAAACCGGTACCCCGAGCTTTCTGATCAAGCTGCTGCAGCAGGGAAAATACCAGATAGCGGATATGGAGAATATGACAGCCGGAGAGGAGATCGTGGGCAGCTTTGATGTGGAGAACATCGCTGTCGAAACCCTGCTCTTCCAGACCGGGTATTTGACCTTGACCCGGTTTGAGCAGATCGGCAGTTTTCGGCGCTATGGGCTTTCCTATCCCAACCTGGAAGTCAAGTCCAGCCTGTGCAACGCCATCCTCAACCACCTGGGACAGGACCGGCTGGCCAAGACCCGCAACCAATCAGCTGTTCTGGACGCGCTGACCGCCAACGACCTGGATCAGCTCAAAGATATCTTTTACCGGTTTTTTGCATCCATCCCCCACGACTGGTATCGGAAAAACCAGCTGGCTGGCTACGAAGGCTATTACGCCTCCATTGTATACTGCTATTTTGCCTCCATGGGCCTGGATGTCACGCCGGAAGTGTCCACCAACAAGGGGCGGATCGATCTGGTGCTGCGCTTTGCCGGCCGGGTTTACATTTTCGAATTCAAGGTGACGGAGCTGACCGGTTCGGACAAGGCCCTGGAGCAGATCCTGGAAAAAGGGTATGCGGAACAGTTTGTGTCCACGGCTCCGGACGGCACCGCCTGTCCTGTCTATCTGATCGGTGTGGCGTTTTCCAGTGAAGAAAAAAACATTGCCGGGTTTGAATGGCGGGAGCTGGGGGAGAAGAATGAATAATGAAGAATTGAATGCCTGGGGACTGTATGACATGTACGGCAATGTGTGGGAGTGATGTCAGGACTGGGATGGTGATTATCCTTCCGGTCCGGTGACTGATCCAAAAAGGCCGTCCTCAGGCATTTTCCGGGTTATTCGTGGCGGCAGTTGGGACGACAGCGCTAGGTTCTGTCGGTCAGCCTACCGGGTCAAACGCCCGCCAGATAACCGTGGAGGCTTCCTGGGCCTGCGCATTGCAGGACACTGACCTTCTGTTTTTATTTTAACTGAACATGCATGTGATCATCGTGCCGGGCCGCCCGGCATCCCTGGAACCGCACTTTGTCCGACCGGATATTCATGCGGGCTTTCAAATGGGGTTCCAGCAGGATTTTCTGCACCGCGGGTTCCCGGCTTAGGGTTTCCACGAGAACTTTTGTCCGGACCGGGTCCATCCGGGCAGAGGCAAACAGGGGTTGAAGCCGGTCGAAATTCCACCGAAGTGGGCTGGTCACCCCCCGGCAGGGTTGCACCTCGCCGGCACTGGGCTGTTCATAGGCCCCATACCCGATCCATGATGGGGGTTTGGACAATGGCCGGCCAGTTTGGGCATCCTGATACATAAAGACCAGATCCACCTTTTTCCCGTCATCATGGCTTAGATGCGGCAGCATGGGGAATCCATTGAAAAACGGAAAACAGGCATCCAGATACTGCACCTTTGTGCCCGGAAACTGGCGGACAACCGCTACAGTGGTCCACTCCAGCACGTTTAGCAGCGGCGGCGTGACGTAATTTCTGGCCAGCAGATAAAACAACGCGGATGCCGGCTGTAAAGGCACTGCTTGAGACGCAGCCATTGGCAGGGGCACGCGGCCGTTTAAAGATGCCAGTGCCGGTATGACCAACAAGATAGCTGCCAGATAAAGGATTCCGAATACACCCGCCTGTACAGCCTTTCGTTTCACCCTGCCGGGCACCGGCACCTGTGCCAGTATTGGCAGGCAAACCCACAGAATGACACCCCCTACCTGGGTAAGCACAGTCAACAGCCCCATGACAGCCAAAAGACCGATTCCCAGTTTCCTCCGGGAACCCAGATAATAAAACGGGCCCAATAACAGCAGCCACAAGGATGTTTTCATGCCTGCGCTCCTTAATTACAATCTGGTTGGAAAAAGGATTCAAAAACCGGGTGATGAACAGGTCGA
>JAABTU010000052.1 GCA_011389715.1 Desulfotignum sp. | reverse complement strand
TTTCAAATTCAGAGCTTCTAACATCATTTCTCAAAAAGGCGATTATAAATGTTTTTCAAAATATATGTCATAAAGTGGCTTGCAACACGATTCAGATTGATTATGCTTCCTGGTTCTCTTTATCAAGGTTTTTATGACCTAATTAGAACGCCTTTTTGTGATAGCTTATGTTGCATTATACAGTCCCAGATGTCAGGAGTCCCAAATTTAAGATTACAGACTAGTGCCGGGGGGTGCCTGCTGTTTGCGCCATATTTTGCAGCCGGTTGCTACATGGTGTTGGCATGCCCTGCGTTAAGAACGGCAAACTGTTTGAGGACATACCTGCCCGCAGTTTTTGCCGTTTAGCGGGGCATGCCTTACACCATGTCAACCGGTGCAAACATGCGCAGGCAGCAGGGACCGCCCGGCACGGGTACAGGGTTCAATTGTCACAAAATCTGTCAATTACCACTAACGCGGAAAACCCGCAACCCATTTTCCGCTCCTCATTTTCTTGTTTTTTTTGACAGGATTTGACAGGAACTGAGGGTTAAGGCACTAAACCTGTCAGTTGCCGATATATCTTGAAGGTTCGACCGCAAAGTCCTGGATGGCGCTTTGCCGCCAGATGTCAGGATCGGGCTTTCGGATGATGGACCGGTGCAAAATATCCAGAAACCGCTGCCTGGGAATTTCAACCGCCCCCATCTGGCACAGGTGGTCCGTGGTCACCTGGCAGTCGATGAAATCAAACCCATGGGCCTGCAGCAGGCGGGACAGGGCCACCAGGGCGACTTTCGAGGCATCACTTTTCCGGCTGAACATCGATTCCCCGAAAAAGGCCCCCCCTAAGCTGATGCCGTACAACCCCCCGGCAAGCTGCCCCTGATACCAGGTTTCCACTGAATGGGCATATCCCATCCTGTGCAGCGCAATATAGGCCTCCTGCATTTCATCCACCAGCCAGGTGCCTTCTTGCGCATTCTTTCTGGGTGCTGCACAGGCATTGATGGTCCGGGCAAACGCCTGGTCCAGTGTGATCTGGAACATGTTTTTTCTGATTGTTTTGCGCAGACTTCTGGAGATCTTAATCTGGGATGGAAACAGCACCAGGCGGGGGTCAGGGGACCACCACAGAATGGGCTCATTTTCGGAAAACCAGGGGAAAATACCGTTCTGATAGGCCAGCAGAAGCCGTTCACAGGAAAGATCCCCGCCGATGCACAAAAGGCCGTCAGATCTGGCCAGCCATGCCGGCGGGAATTCTATCTGGTGTGACAACCTGAAAAGGGGCATTCAGCTCTTGAAATAAAAGGTCAGCTGATCGTTTTTCAGGCCGATGGTAATTTTTCCGCCTTTTGCCAGTTTGCCGAAAAGAATCTCATCTGTCAGCCGGTCTTTGATGGTGGTCTGGATCAGCCTGTCAAGGGGACGTGCCCCGAATTTGGGATCATACCCTTTTTGGGCCAGCCAGGTCCGTGCTTTGGATGAATAGGTCAAAGAGATCTGCTTGGTTTTGAGCATTTTTCTGAGTTCATCCATGTTTTTGTCCACAATCATTTCCATGACCGGTTCAGACAGGTGGTTGAACTGGACGATGCCGTCCAGGCGGTTGCGGAATTCCGGACTGAAGGTTTTTTCCACGGCTTTTAGGCCCCTGGTATCCCCCGCGTCGGTCAGGGCACCGAATCCGATGCTGTTGGCGCTCATTTCCCTGGCACCGGCATTGGAGGTCATGATGATGACAACATTTCTGAAATCAGCAGCCTTGCCGTTGTTGTCGGTGAGGGTGGCATAATCCATCACCTGGAGCAGGATATTGTACAGGTCCATATGGGCTTTTTCAATTTCATCCAGCAGCAGCACACAATGGGGGGTTTTGCGGATATTGTCCGTGAGGATGCCCCCCTGGTCAAACCCCACATATCCCGGAGGGGCGCCGATGAGTCGGGAGACCGCATGTTTTTCCATGTATTCGCTCATGTCGAACCGCAGAAATTCAATGCCCATGTTCCAGGCCAGCTGTTTGGCCACCTCGGTCTTGCCCACACCCGTGGGGCCTGAGAACAGAAATGACCCGATGGGCCGGTCAGGGGCGGCCAGGCCCGCCCTGGACCGTTTGATGGCCGTGGTCAGGGTCTTTATGGCATCATCCTGGCCGTATATCACCTTGAACAGCTTGTCAGGCAGAGATTCCAGGTTTGCCTTGTCAGTGGAAGTCACTGATGTCACTGGCACCTTGGCAATCTTGGCCACGATGTTTTCAATATCTTTGGGGGTAACATTCCTGCGGTTGGCTGCCCCTTTGAGCCGCAGAAACGCCCCGGTTTCATCGATGACATCAATGGCTTTGTCCGGCAGAAACCGGTCATTGATGTATTTGTCGGACAGGTAGGCTGCCGCCTCGATGGTCTGGTCTGAATAGTGCAGCCCGTGGTGTTTTTCATAATAGGGCCGCAGCCCCATGAGGATCATCCGGGTTTCCTCCACACTGGGCTCGGAAACCTCTATTTTTTCAAACCGCCGGGAAAAAGCGCGGTCTTTTTCAAAATGGTTTTTGTATTCCTCGTAGGTGGTGGTGCCGATGCATTTGAGGTCCCCGGAAGACAGGGCGGGTTTCAAGATATTGGATGCATCCATGGACCCGGAACTGGTGGCCCCGGCACCCACAACCGTGTGGATTTCATCGATCACCAGCAAGGCGTTGTCTTTTTCTTCCAACGCGGTGATAACATCCTTGAGCCGCTGCTCAAAATCGCCCCTGTATTTGGTGCCGGCCAGCAGTGCCCCCATGTCCAGGGAAAACAGCTCACTGTCCTGGAGCAGTTCCGGCACCTCCTTTTGATGAATTTTCAATGCCAGGCCTTCGGCAATGGCGGTCTTGCCCACCCCCGGGTCCCCCACCAGGATGGGGTTGTTTTTTCTGCGCCGCACCAGGATCTGCATCACCCGGTCGGTTTCATTTTCCCGGCCGATGAGCGGATCGATCTTGTTGTCCCTGGCCCGGGCCAGAAGATCGGTGGTAAATATTTCCAGGGGGTCTTTTTTCCGCTGGCGCTGGGTTTTTCTGTCATCCATTTTGAACATTTTCTGGGGCGGGTCCGGATGCTGCTTGGCTTTGTTTTCCGCAGCGGTTGCATGGGAGATGTGGCGCAGCACATCCAGGCGGGTAATGCCCTCTGATTCCAGATAAAAGGCGGCGTGGGAATCTTTTTCCTGGAAAATGGATGCCAGGATGTCCCCGAGATTCACCTCGTTTTTTTCAGCAGACCGGGCATGGTTGATGGCCCGCTGGATCATGCGCTGGAACCCTATTGTCTGCTGGAGAACATATTCTTCCTGGGAATCTATTTTTGTCAGTTTTTCCTCAAAGAACTTTTCCAGTTCATTTTTTATCTGTACAGGGTTTCCGCCGCATTTTTCAATGGTCTGGGACCCTGTTTCATGGTTCAGTATTGCATAAAGAACATGTTCCACGCATACATACTCATGCCGTCTTTTTTTTGCTTCCCTTACGGCAAAACCCAAGGCTGTGCTCAGTTCTTTGCTTATCATATCTGCTTACTCCTTTTCCATCGTACTTTTTAAAGGAAACCCCCTGCTGCCGGCCAGATGGTGAACTGTCTCAACTTTGGTCTCTGCGATTTCTCTGGGGTATCTACCGCAAACTGCTTTCCCCTTATTATGTACATTAAGCATTATTTGTGTTGCTTTTTCAAGTGATTTCCCAAAAACATTGACAAGAATCTCCACAACAAATTCCATAGTGGTATAATCGTCATTATGGAGAATGACTTTATATCTGGGCGGAAGGTCTTCTTTGGTTTTCGAGGAGGTGACCGCCCTGGTTTTGGAATCAGTGGATGCCATTTGTCGTTCCTATTTCATACAGCATTTTTTGTATTTTTTCCCGCTGCCGCAGGGGCAGGGATCATTGCGTTTTACCTTTGTGGCGGCGCGTTTCACCGGTTTTTTAACAGCAGTCTCATCAGCATGGGAAAAGGTCAGGTCCTGTTTTTCTTTGGGCAGCAGCTCCTCTGCCGGCACAGACATGGATATCTGGATTTTGAACAAAATATCCACAATCTCTTCCTTGATACGTTCCATGAGCCCGTGGAACATATCAAACCCCTCTTTTTTGTATATCCGCAGCGGATCCTGCTGGGCATACCCCCGCAGGCCGATGCCTTCCTTGAGATGGTCCATGGACAACAGGTGTTCTTTCCACCGGGTGTCCACTGTCTGGAGAATGACAAACCGTTCCAGGGATCTTGCCTGTTCCTGTCCGATCATGGCTTCTTTTTTTTCATAATGGGTTTTGGCCTTTTCAAAAACATGGTCGGCCAGGGCATCTGCATCGGCAAAGGATGCGGCATCTGCTGCCAGGGGCAGTTCAAAATTAAACACCTGCTTGACCGATTTTTCAAGACCCTTCAGGTCCCACTGGGCCACCGGGGTTTTTTCCGAAGCAAAGGTGTTCACAATTTCCCATGCCTTGTCCTCCACCATGTCCATGACAACGGATTTCAGGTTGTCTTCCATGAGGGCCTGGCGGCGCTGGCGGTAGATCACCTCCCGCTGCTGGTTCATCACATCGTCAAATTCCAGCAGGTGCTTTCTGATTTCAAAGTTGTGGCCTTCGACCTTGGACTGGGCGTTTTCAATGGCTTTGGAAATAAAGGGGTGTTCGATGTGTTCGCCCTCTTCGATACCCAGCTTGTCCATGACCGAATGGATGCGTTCTCCGCCGAAAATGCGCAGCAGATCATCTTCCAAAGACAGGTAGAACCGCGAAGATCCCGGGTCTCCCTGTCGGCCGGACCGGCCCCGCAGCTGGTTGTCGATACGCCGGGACTCATGGCGGGAGGTGCCCAGGATATGCAGCCCCCCCAGTTCCACCACCCCGTCTCCCAGCTTGATGTCGGTTCCCCGGCCGGCCATGTTGGTGGAGATGGTCACCGCCCCTTTCTGGCCGGCATTGGCAACGATCTCCGCTTCCGCTTTGTGGTGTTTGGCATTCAGCACGTTGTGGGGGACCCCCTTTTTCTTGAGGGTTTTGCTCAAATCTTCCGACACATCGATGGAGATGGTTCCCACCAGCACAGGCTGCCCTTTTTTATGCAGGGCAATGATCTCCTTGATGGCGGCATCATATTTTTCTTTTTTGGTTTTATAGATCAGGTCGGCAAAATCCTTGCGGACCATGGGTTTGTGGGTGGGGATCACCAGCACATCCAGATCATAGATTTTCTTGAACTCCGGGGCTTCGGTTTCTGCCGTACCGGTCATGCCCGACAGTTTGTCGTACATGCGGAAATAGTTCTGAAAGGTGATGGATGCCAGGGTCTGGTTTTCGTTCTCGATCTTTACCCCTTCCTTGGCTTCCAGGGCCTGGTGGAGCCCTTCGCTGTAGCGCCGGCCGCTCATGAGCCTGCCGGTGAATTCATCCACGATCACCACCTGGTTGTTTTTGACAATATAGTCGGTGTCCCGCTTGAAAAGGGTATGGGCCTTCAATGCCTGGTTCAGGTGGTGCAGGATCTCGATGTTGGCCGGATCATACAGATTGTCCACGTTCAACATCTTTTCACCCTTGGCAATGCCGGCTTCTGTCAGGGACGCGGTCTTGGATTCTTCATCCAGGGTATAATCCGCCTCTTTTTTAAACCCCGGCAGAATGCCGTTCACCAGGGTGTATAAATGGGTGGATTTTTCAGTAGGTCCTGAAATGATCAGCGGGGTCCTGGCCTCATCGATGAGAATGGAGTCCACCTCATCCACTATGGCAAAATTGAGGCTCCCCTGGGCCAGGCTTTCTTTGTCAAATTTCATGTTGTCCCGCAGATAATCAAACCCGAACTCGTTGTTGGTACCATAGGTGATATCAGCGCTGTAGGCATCTTTTCTTTCCTGGTCTGTCATGTTGTGGAGGATGACGCCGGTGCGCAGGCCCAAAAACCGGAAAATTTCATCCATCCACTCCGCATCCCGGCCGGCCAGGTAGTCATTCACCGTGACAATGTGCACCCCTTTGCCGGACAGGGCATTCAGATAGGCGGGCAGGGTGGACATCAACGTTTTTCCCTCACCGGTTTTCATCTCAGAAATCATGCCATGGTGCAGGGCGATGCCGCCGATGAGCTGGACATCAAAATGGCGCATTTCAAGTGTGCGCACCGATGCTTCCCTGACCAGCGCAAAGGCTTCAGGCAGCAGATCATCCAGAGATTCCCCTTTGTCATACCGTTCCCTGAACGCCGTGGTTTTTTGGGCCATCTGTTCATCAGACAGCTGCTGTATCCGGGGTTCAAACGCATTTATCTGCTGTACAAGGGGCTCCAGCTTCTTCAGCTGCCGGTCATTGCTGGAGCCGAAGACCTTTGTGAAAAAATTGAGTACCATCTATGTTTTACCTGCCCTTCAAAATGATATGTTAGCCTGTTATGGTAAACATATAATCATTAATTGAAAAAATAAAATTAAAAAGCAAAAAAAAATACCAGCAAAAAGAATCAGTTTTTTTGTGGTACGTGCAAAGACAGCCATATGGATGTGGGGTTAGTTCAGGATATATTTCACCGGATCAATGGGGGTACCGTTGATGCGTACTTCATAGTGCAGATGGGGGCCTGTGCTCTGGCCGGTATTGCCCATAAGGCCGACAACATCCCCGCGTTTCACCTGCTGGCCGCGTTTGACAAGAATTTTTTCCAGGTGACCGTAACGCGTCACCCTGCCGTACCCATGGTCAATGGTTACCAGGTTGCCCAAAAGCGATTTTCGGGATGCATAGGAAATTTTCCCATTGGCAGTGGCAATGATTTCCGTACCGGGTTTGTTGGAAATATCCAGGCCTGAATGAAATGAACGTTCTCCTGTGAACGGGGAGTCCCTGTAACCGAACCCGGAGGTGACCCACCCCTCGACCGGCCTTATGGAGGGGGTGGAGGCCAGCAGGTTTTTCTTTTTTTCCAGCTCTTTTATCAAATGGTCGAAATCCAGAAACTGCTGCTTCACGGTCAAAGCGGTCTGGTCAAGCTGGTGGTGCATTTCCCGGACCAGGTTGTTGTGTTTTTCATTCAGCGGAAGATCCTGGTCCAGGCTGTTTTCCGGAATGCCGCCGATTCCGATGAACCCGCCAGTGCTGCCGGGCTTTTTGATGTCTGCAATGAGGCGCATACGGTCTTCGAGTTTGTCTAAGGCATCCACCCTTTCTTTGAGGTCTTCAACATTTTTGGCAAACTGCTGGAGCTGCTGCCGCTGGATCTGGATTTCACCGGTCTGGGACTGGATTATCTGCTGCTGGGTCCTGATGTCAAAGGAAAGGCTGCGCAGCCTGTAATAATCATACCCCACCCATCCGGCTGCCCCTGCCGCGCCAATGCCGACAATGAACAAAAAGGCCGCCACCAGCTTGTGCAGGGTGATCTCCCTGATGTCTGGACTGGATCCGGTATGAAACCATATTTTGATGCGGTGTTTCATTGCCCTATGTCATACTTGATAACCGGATACTGTGTCAAGCTAAAATACCGTTGTCGGCTTCGACCCGTGGCGGGCGGGTGGTGTTGTCTGCATCTGTCTGCCGTGTTTGACCGGGTGTAAGGCATGCTTCGCTAAACGGCAAAAACTCCGGTCCGGTAGGTCCTCAAACAGTTTGCCGTTCTTAACGCCGGGCATGCCAACACCGTGTAAC
>JAABTU010000051.1 GCA_011389715.1 Desulfotignum sp. | reverse complement strand
CCAATCCGATATCCCGCTGCTGTGCGACCATTTTCTGGAAAAACTGTCTTTGCCACCCCATCCGGGCTCCTCCCCCGGCGCCATAACCCTTTCATCCAGGGTGATCGACATTTTCAATCAATACCCATGGCCGGGAAATGTCAGAGAACTGGAACATACCTTAAAGGCCGCCACTGCCATCCTGGGACAGCCAGGCGTGATCATGCCGGACCATCTGTCCGATTACTTCATGAACAATGTCAAAAAATTCACTGAGACCGGCAAAACCAGTTTTGCATCAGAACCCGGTCCCGATTTTTTCCCGGAAAACACTCCCGGCATGGCAGCAGGGTTGCCCGATCCCGGTCTGGCAGAATCCGGAACCATTGACCTGGCAGGCACTCTCACCTCCCTGGAAACCCTGTATGTCCAGAAAGCATTAATCCGTGCCGGTTACAACATATCCAAGGCCGGCCGTTTCCTGTCGCTTTCCCCCCAGGCCCTGCGGTACAAAATAAGCAAGCTGGGCATCCAGGTCCCAAAGGAATAATTCTTTCAATTGTTAAAAATATTTTTAATTATTGAAAATTTTCTTTTTGCCGGGACTGCCATCCAGCCCGGTTGAAAACTGTCCTATCCAATTCAATATACGCCATTATATCAGACATTTATTGCATTATTTTTCGCATCTATCCTGTTCATTCCAATCCTGGCACAATCCTTGAGATAAAGATCAACGAAGCGGTAACACAGCGGGAACCCGATGCGCGAATTTCTTCGTCTCCCCGGGCTTTACCCGTCATGAACCCATAAGGAGAGACCATGAAAAGCAACGCCAATTATATGGAACGAATTCAGAAACTGCGGGACCGGGTGGTCAACGCCACCCCTACCATGGATATTGAAAATGCCCTGATTTTAACCCAAAGCTTCCGGCAGACAGAAGCACTGCCCAGGGAGATGCGAAAAGCCCGGGCCTTCAAGGATGTCTGCGCCCAAAAAACCATCACCATCTGGGACCATGAACTCATTGTGGGGTGTTCCGGGAAAATCGCCCGGGGCGGGGTGCTGTGCGCGGATGTATGCTGGTCTGTCCTGGACAAGGAACTGGACACCATATCCACCCGGCCCTATGACCCGTTTTACATCAGCGAAGAAGACAAAAAACAATTCCGCCAGGTGATCAAACCCTACTGGCTGGGCCGGTCCAATTTTGAAAAATGGGAGGCCCAGGCCCCCAGGGACATCGTGGATCTCAAAGAAAATGCGGTGATCTATATTGACAGAAAAGCGGTGCGGGGTCCGGGAGAGTTGACCCCGGACTACAAAGAACTGCTGGCCGAAGGCATGAACGGCATCATCGCCTATATTGAAATGAAAAAAGATGAATACGACCTGGCCAAACCCAACCACTACCCGAAAATCGCCTATCTGGATGCCATGAAAACCGCGGCGGAAGGCATGATTATCCTGGGGGAACGGTACCGGAAAAAAGCCCTTGAAATGGCGGAAACAGAAACCGATGAAACGCGTAAACAGGAACTGCTGGACATTGCAAAGGTGTTTTCCCGGATTCCGGCCCGGCCTGCCACCACTTTTTACGAGGCTCTGCAGTTTGTCTACCTCTACCATTCCAGTATTTTCATGGAGCAGAACGCAGCCTCCTACAACCTCGGCCGCATCGACCAGTACCTGTATCCCTATTACAAGGCAGATCTTGCAGCCGGCCGCATCACCCCTGAAAAAGCACAGGAGCTGCTGGACTGCACCTGGGTCAAGCTGGCAGAACCCTGCCTGTTCCAGGACGAGATCACTGCTGAATACGCCAACGGATATACCATGTTTCAGAACGTGTGTGCCGGCGGCATCGATGCCAACGGCCAGGATACGGTGAACGACCTGTCCTACATGGTGATCCAGGCATCCATGGACACCATGCTCTACCAGCCCTCCCTGTCCGTGCGGTACAACCTGTCCAAAAATCCGGATACCTTCCTGAAAAAATGTGCGGAATGCATCAACACGGGCAACGGGTTTCCCGCCTTTCACAACGACGAAGTGGGCATCCGCATGGTCCAGAACAAAGGGGTGCCCCTGCACGAGGCCTATGACTGGAATCCCTGCGGGTGCGTGGAAACCAACGTGGCCGGCAAGATCAGGGGATATGTGAGCGCGGACGTCAACCTGGCCTCCCTGGTGGAGTTTGTGCTGTTCCGGGGTGTTCACCGCAAAAGCGGCAAAATGCTGGGCATGGATACCGGTGACCCCACGCAGTTCAAAACCTATGCGGAATTTGCCGGGGCAGTCAAACAGCAGATCGACCATATCATCAACAAAGTGGTCCAGGCCAACAATATCCTGGATGAGATCTGGGATGACCGGCCCGTACCGTTTATTTCCTTAAGCTTCCGCAACTGCATTGACACAGCCACGGACTACACCCACGGGGGTACCAAATACGACTGCGGCAACGGGATCATCTATGACGGGGTGGCGGATTTTATCAACAGCATTTCCGCGGTCAAGGAGCTGGTGTTTGACACAAAAGATGTACCCATGGAACGGCTGATCCAGGCCCTGGCTGCAGATTTTGTCAGCTATGATGATGTCTGGGCCAGATGCCTGGCTGCTGAAAAGTACGGCAATGACCTGGAAGGGCCTGATGCTGTGGCTGCTGACATGATGACCTACCTGGCCGTACAGACCAATACCCGGGACAGCAAATACGGCAAACTCATGTCCGGCATCCTGCCGGTAACCGCCCATGTGCCCCTGGGCAAAACCATAGGCGCGCTGCCCTCCGGCCGCAGGGCCTGGACCTCCCTGACCGATGGACTGTCCCCCACCGGCGGCACCGATGTCAACGGTGCCAGCGCAGTACTCAAATCCGTGGCCAAAATCCCCCACGACCTGTATGCCTCTGGCACCCTGCTGAACATGAAACTCTCCCCGGAACTGATGAAAGAAGAAAGGGGTATGGTCCATCTCATGTCCCTGCTCAAGACGGCCTGTTCTTTAGGGGTATTCCATGCCCAGTTCAATGTGGTGGACAAAGAAGTGCTGATCAAGGCCCAGAAGGAACCGGAGAAATACCGGGATCTTTTGATCCGGGTGGCCGGGTACACCGCCTATTTTGTGGAGCTGTGCCCGGAGGTCCAGGATGAGATCATCCACCGGACCATCCAGGAAACCTTCGCCCCTGAAAAAACCGCTGCCGGCTGCTGCTGAAGGAGGTTTCATGCCGATTTCCGGCCGCATCCTGCGCATAGAAAAATTGTCCAGCTTTGACGGGGAAGGTCTGCGGACTGTCATCTTTCTCAAAGGCTGTCCCCTGGCCTGCCAGTGGTGTTCCACCCCGGAATCCCAGCGTTCCGGCACCGACTTCGGCGTGGACCGCAGCAAATGTACCGGGTGTTTTACCTGTGTGGAAGCCTGCCCGGAAAACGCACTGGCATGGGACATGAAGACGGAACAGTTCACTGTTGACCACTCCCTGTGTACCGATTGCAGGACCTGCGTGGATGCCTGTCCGCAAAAAGCCCGCCAGGCATGGGGATACACCGCTGATACAAACGAAATTTTCAGAGAAGTGGAAAAGGATTCGCTTTTCTACTTCCACTCCGGCGGCGGGGTGACCCTGTCAGGCGGGGAACCTTTGCTGCAGCCGCAGTTTTGTGCCCAACTGCTGGAAAAATGTCTGGCCCACGGCATCAACACGGCTGTTGAAACCTGCGGCCAGGTGCCATGGAAAAATATGGCGGCTGTACTGCCCTTTATTGACACCCTGTTTTTTGATATCAAACACTTGGACACAGCCATCCACCGGAAGCTCACCAGTGCCGGAAATGAACACATACTGGACAACCTGGCCCGGGTGGATGGTGCCGGCCATGCCCTGTCCCTGGTGGTCCGGATGCCTGTGGTTCCCGGGTGCAATGACAATGAAAATAATATCCGGGCCCTGGGCACCTTGTGCAAAACCCTTGAAAACCTGCATGAAATCCAGCTGCTGCCCTACCACCGGCTGGGAATCGAAACCTACCGCAGGCTGTCTGTTCCCTATGCCCTGGAACATACCCAGGCGCCGGAAGAAACGTTCATGGCACACTGCCGGACCCTCCTGGAACAGATGGGATTGCAGGTAAAAGTGGGTGGATAAACACGTTACATCATCAAAAGGAGAATCTCATGACAACACAGGCCGTGCCTGCCATCGAGTGCAAACATGTATGGAAGATCTATGGCAAAAAAGAGAAACTGGCCCACCAGGCAGTGCTGGAGCGCAGTCTGACCAAGGAAAAGTGTCTGGAAACCTATGGGTGTGTCATCGGGGTTCAGGATGCTTCTTTCTGTGTCCAGCCCGGTGAGATCTTCTGTATCATGGGGTTGTCCGGCAGCGGCAAATCCACGTTGATGCGCCATATCAACCGGCTCATCGACCCTACAGACGGAACGATCCTTGTCAACGGGATTGACATCAACCAGCTCAGTGAAGCGGAAATGCGCAAGCTGCGGTCTGAAAAAATCGGCATGGTGTTCCAGAACATGGCCCTGCTGCCCCACCGCAATGTCCGGGACAATGTGGCATTTGGTCTGGAACTGCGAAAGATGCCAAAAGAAAAACGAGGGGAGATTGCAGACAATGCTCTGGAACTGGTTCGCCTGTCCGGATGGGGGGATCAGTTTCCCAAAAATTTGTCCGGCGGCATGCAGCAGCGGGTGGGACTTGCCCGGGCACTGGCCTCGGATCCGGACATCTTGCTCATGGATGAGCCGTTTTCCGCATTGGATCCTTTGATCCGGCGGCAGCTCCAGGACCAGTTTCTGGAACTGTCCTCCAAGCTGAAAAAATCCACCCTGTTCATCACCCATGATCTGGATGAAGCCATCCGCATCGGGGATCACATCGCCATCATGAAAGACGGTGTCCTGGTACAGACCGGCACCCCTGAAGAGATCGTCACCAACCCGGCAGATGCGTATGTGGCGGATTTTGTGGCCGGTATCTCCCGGCTCCACCTGGTGACGGCCCGGTCGGTCATGTATCCGGCAGCAGAATTCTCCGCCCGGTATCCGGACCAGGAACTGTCGCATCTGCCAACGGTGGCGGAAACTGATGACCTGGACACCCTGGTGGAACTGATGACCAATGTGGAAGCCACCCGGGTGGCAGTTACCCATAACAACCGGATTGCCGGTGTGGTGACACGGCGCAGCCTGCTTCGGGGAATCCAGGGCAAGCCGCCCGAACGAATGAACGGGCAGGCCCCGGCCGCCATGACCACAAAAATGGATACCATCACCGCATGAGACCTGAGACACGCCCATACAACCGGTTCCGGTGTAATGCACACCATAAAAATACAAACCCAACAAAAAAACATCTGGAGGAAGTATGAATGCCAAACTGTCTAAACTGATCCTATTGACCTGTATCTTTATCATGGCCGCCGGCATCACCTTTGCCGGTGCTGCAGAGAAAAAAACCATTAAAATGGGGGTACTCCAATGGAATGACCTGGTCTGTCCCAGCCTGATCACCAAAAAGACCATGGAAAAATTTCATGGGTATGACATCGAGGTGGTGGAATTTTTTGAATGGGGCATCGCCTATGCCACCCTGGCCAAGGGGGATGTGGATATTCTCATGTCACAGATGAATTTTGTGGCCTGGGACTACTGGACCCGTTACAACAAAAAACTGGAAAAGCTCTCCTGTTCCTCCCACGGCCTGAACCAGGGCATTGTGGTGCCGTCCTATGTACCCATTGATTCCATTGACGAGCTCAACCAGCACAAAGATAAATTCAACAAAAAAATCATCGGTATAGAGCCGGGTGCCGGGCTGATGCGCCAGACCCGGGAGGTGATCGAGGGGTACGGCCTGGATTTTGAACTGGTGGACGGCAGCACCGCCGCCATGGCCGCATCTGTCAAATCCGCCCTGGCCAAAAAAGAATGGATCGCCACCATCATGTGGACCCCATCCTGGATGACCCAGGCATTTGACATCAAGTTTCTCAAAGACCCCAAAAACCTGCAGCAGCCGGCCCAGTCCTATTACTGGCTGGGGCGTAAAGGGTTTTCAAAGGAATACCCGGTTGCAAGAGAAATCATGGCCGGGGTGTTTGTGCCCCTGGAAGACAATATCCGGATGACCGGATATATCAAGGAAGGGCTTTCTCCGGAACAGGCAGTGGACCGCTGGCTCAAAGAAAACCCGGTCATCCAGGAACGCTGGATGAGCATCGGGGAAAAGTAACATATATCCATGACAGATGATGGCCCCTGCCGGGGCCATCCACCGGAACCCGTTTTTTTCGACATAAAGGGAAACACCATGAATACCAAATCGCTTGCAGCCGGCTTTGACAATGCCGTGGAAACCGGAGTGGAGTTTATCAGCACCACCTTTGACACCCTGTTCAACCGGATCAGTGATGTCATCGAACTGGCCCTCACCGGCATTGAACAGCTGTTTTTGCTCCCGCCCTTTTACCTGTTTATCGCATTTTTCAGCATCCTGGCCTGGATAACAGCCGGCAGGGCCCTGGCGGTATACACCCTGATTGGATTCTTTTTATGTTACGCCATGGGATTATGGGATGAAACCATGATCACCATGGCACTGGTGATCACTTCGGTGATCTTTACATTGATACTGGCAATCCCTCTGGGGGTGGTAGCTGGCTCAAACCGGAAAGTGAGCGACATCACCCGGGTGCTCATGGATTTTCTGCAGACCATGCCCCCCTATGTCTACCTGATACCAGCCATTGCCATTCTCGGATTCGGGGCCAGTCCGGCCATTGTGGCCACAGCCATTATCGCCTTTGCGCCGGCGGTTCGCCTTACAGCCTTAGGCATTCGACATGTTCCGGCTGAACAGCTTGAAGTGGGCAAAGCATTCGGGGCCTCACCGGCCCAGGCCCTGTTCAAAATCAAACTGCCGGCAGCACTGCCTTCCATCATGGCCGGGGTGAACCAGAGCCTGATGCTGGCCCTGAGCATGGCGGTCATTGCCGGCATTATCGGTGCCGGCGGCCTGGGTAAGGAAGTGTACCGGGCCATCCGGGTGCTGGATGTAGGTAAAGCATTTGACGCCGGCATCTGTATCGTGATTCTGGCCATTATTCTGGACCGCATCTCCCAGGGGGCGGTCACCCTGTTGAAAACGAAAGGAGAATAACCATGGAAACCCCTTTATTCTCCATCGGCGCATATATTTCTCTTCTGGTGGACTGGCTGAATATCAACGCCGGCCTGCCCTTTGATCTGTTAAGCAGCACCATGGAAGGGGCGGTCAAGTTGCTGGAAACCCTGCTTTTGTGGCCCCATGCAGTTGCCGTCATGGCAGTTTTCTCCCTGGGGGCATGGCGCATTGCCGGCCTGCGGGTGGGGGGAATCACGTTCTTCGGACTGCTGTTCTGCTTTGCCATGGACCTGTGGAAAGCCACCATGCTCACCACGGCCCTGGTGGCGGTGTCCACCACGGCGGCGCTTATGGTTGCCATACCCCTGGGGATATGGTCTGCCACCAACCCCACCGTGGACCGCATCACCCGTCCCATCATGGACCTGATGCAGACCCTGCCCCCCTGGGTGTATCTCATTCCTGCAGTGATTCTTTTTTCTCTGGGCCGGGCCCCGGCCGTCATTGCCACGGCTGTGTTCGCCATTCCACCTGCTCTGCGTCTCACCGCCCTGGGCAT
>JAABTU010000050.1 GCA_011389715.1 Desulfotignum sp. | reverse complement strand
TTTCCATGCCCTGAAATACCCGGATAAATTATTTATCCCCCTTGAGGAGAATTTTACCAAGGAACCCATTGGGTTTGCCATCCAAAAAGGCGATTATGATGCCCTCAATTATTTCAATAACTGGATTATCAACGCCAAGGCCCAGGGCTTTTTAAAGGAGAAAAAAGCATACTGGTTTGAATCCAGAAAATGGGAAGAACTTGTTAAATAAAACGGCAAGGCGTTTTACCCTGTTGGACCTGGCAGTGGTCATGGCAGTGGCTGCTGCTGTTGTCTTTTTTTTTGTCCGTGCGGTCCGGGTGCTGGATTATCAGTGGGAATGGGAGGTCATTCCCGGCTATTTTCTGTTCAGGGATCCGGCCACGGGCCGGCTGCAGCCCAATATGCTTTTGCAGGGCTTTGTGACCACCATAAAACTGAGTATCTGGTCCATGGCGCTGGGTTTTTTTCTGGGAACCCTTTCCGGAATCATGAGTGCCAAAGGGGGATTTCTCAGCCGTCTAATCAGCCGGTTTTATGTGGAAACCGTTCGGAACATTCCCTCTCTGGTACTGGTAATTCTGTTTTATTATTTTGTCTCCAGCCAGTTTCTGGATGCCCTGGGCCTGGATACCTGGCTGCGCAGCCAGCCAGATACCCTGCGGGGAATGGTGGCATTTCTTGGTGCGGATTCCGGGCAGATAAATGCTTTTGTTTCAGCAGCGATTGCCCTGGCTATCTATGAAGGGGCATATATTTCTGAAATCGTGAGAGGCGGCATCAACAGTATTCCGGCAGGCCAGTGGGAAGCAGCCTGGTCCATCGGCCTGTCCCGATCCAAAACCTTCCGGCTGGTGGTGCTGCCACAGGCATTCAGGCGGGCCGCATTTCCCATGGCCGGCCAGTTCATATCCACCATCAAGGACTCCGCCATTGTGTCGGTCATCTCTGTTCAGGAACTCACCTTCCAGGGAATGGAACTTATGGCTGCCACTTTTCTGACCTTTGAAATCTGGATCACCATCACCCTTTTGTATTTTGTCCTGACCTTTTCTTTGTCCCGGTCCATATCATTTTTTGAAAAAAAGATGGCCATCCGGCAGTAACAGCCTTCTTCTGCCTATTTAAGCCTGCCTATTTCCGCCATGGTCTGCCTGGTGGCCAGGTTAAACCGCAGCTCTGCAGGCAGATGCCGGAAAAGGCTGTTGGCTTCTGCCAGCTGCTCAGGGGTCCACTGAAATCGGGAAGGACCACATATTCATTGACCATGAACAGCCCGTCCGGCAAAAAGGCCCTGCGGCAATGTTCCAGCAACGGTTCAATGTTTACAAAATGGTGCAGGGAGTGAAAGAAAAAAATAAAATTATAGGTTTTTTCTTCGGCACATAGGTATTTAAATCAGCGGCCACATAGGTGATCTCCGGGGCCAGGTCCGCTTCTTTTCCCAGTTTCCGGGCAGCCTTTGTACACACGGAACTTATATCCACCCCTGTGATGGAATCAAAATGAAACCCTTTGAGTTTAAACAGCCGTTCAATAAACCCTTCACCGCAGCCCAGAGAAAGCACATGCCCGGCATTGTCCCGGGTGAAATATTTGTCCCGCATATAATCTATCCAGTAATAATTGCGATCGCCTGTTACAAGATAGTTATAGTTCAGGCCGATCTTGTTGATCCCGCCCCAGGAGCGTTTTGCAAAATCCTTTTTTGACTCTTTGGAAGCCAGCTTATCCCAATAATGTTTGGTTTTTTTAATTGGAAAAATCAATCCTTGTCAGATGTAATTGAAAGAATCTTTTTTTTGTGAAGAAAAGTCCCGGGCTAAAAATCAAACCCTGTTTCATGCAGCTGTACAGATAATATTATTTTATAGCAATTCCCTGGGGTTTTGGCAACGGGACCCGCATATCTGCCAGACCCGGATCCGGTTCTGACAACTTGCCGCCTGCAATGAAAAAAGCCCTGGAAAAAGAATCCTATATTTTTAGGCTGTCGCCGGATCGATTCCTTGTGGCCACTGCACTGGTTTACGAACTTATATTTATGACAGCGGATCGAAAAATTCTTGATTCTGACTGTCATGAAATCTGTTTTTGAAATGGTGCCGGCAGAAAAAGCTTAGGAAGCGGGACCGCATGTACCTTGCCTGTTTCAATTCCGAACTGGGCTGATTAAACGAGAAGAGGACCAGCATCCGTCCTGCCCGGCTAACGGTTCATCTTATTTGAGCAGGGCCAGGATTTCCGAGCTGTCTTTCGCGGTTTTTATGGCCTGTGTAATTTTTTCCAGGGTATAAATATCATTAATTTTGTTAACCCTGACCATCACAGCTTTAATATCGCCTGGGAATTTTAGGGTCATGCCCAGTTCTATGGCATTTTTCAAACCTTCCAACCTGCCTTCCAACTTACCTTTTTTCGTAATTTTTCTGCCAGTGTCATAACATATTCCCCCGTCTCTTTGGAAATAGCCTGCTCTGGTCTCTCTTTAATTTGTTTTCATGACAGCAATGAGGTTAGCCGCACGGTATCTTCCTGCCATTCCGGCCATTCCGGCCTTACGTGCCAGATCAGCCATAATGAAATTTTATCCGGCAAAGATAATTCAGTCAAGGGGTGTGTTTTATCGGATATCCCATTGATGTGCTGATATTTTTTGGTTTTAATGGTTGCGTTTGGGGGGGGATCAATGGTAGTTCCAACAGTTTGTAACGGGATGCACTGCGGCTGGAGAATGCAGCCGGATTTTGGGGTCCTGGCAATATTTTTAAAAATAACAAAAAGGAGTATGGGGAAGTGAAAAGAATATGCTTTAAGATGTATTTTGTGATGCTGGTGACAGGCTTTTTTCTGGGGGGTGCAGCATATGCTGCTGAAAAGGCCCATGTGGTGCTGGAGGGGCCGGACATGGTACAGGCAGGGCAGAGCGTGACCTACACGGTCTCCACCATCGGGGGGTCTGATACGGGGTATACCTGGTGGCTGGAATATGCATCAAATGATTGTGCTGCTGTGCAGGACGGTGTTTTGACTACGAGCGGTCCGGGCGTTGCCGGTATCCGGGTGTCAGGAAACGACACCGGGGCCGTGGCGGAACTGCATGTGGAGGTGATACCCGTTACCAACAGCAGTGCTCCTGGGGTGAGCATTTCAGGACCGGACAAAGTGGTGGCGGGCAGCACCATTCAGCTGAACGCAACCACAGGGGGTATGGCCGGTGCCGGCTATTTCTGGTTCATCACTTATGCCAGTGCGGCCACCGGGAAGATCGCCAAGATCAATGCCGCTACAGGGGAACTGGAAGGGATCGGGGAGGGGTTTGTAATAATCTCTGCCGTGGATATGGGTACAGGCCTGTCCGGTGAAAAGACGGTACAGGTGGTGAACAAGGAAGAACAGGCTGCAGTGGTGAGTATCGCTGCCGGACTGGGAGAGGGGCTCACCATTGATCTCATGCTGTCGGTCAACGGGGATGTGCCGGCAGGCGCTCACCTGTATATTGCAGTGGAATATGACGGGGTGTTTCACTTTCTGCCCGGTATGGGCACAGCCCCCCAGCCGTTTCGCACCGGTCCTTCAGAAACCTATTTTGAAAAGGTGGTGTCCTGGCCGGTCACCAGTATGCCCTACAAGGAATACACTTTTTACGCGGGGCTGCTCAACGGTTCGCTGGCACTGGTGAGCAATCTGGATACGGCTGCTGTGTCGGCCGGATACAAGTAACATAAAGGAGACAGGACCAATCAATACAGCGGGCCCATGACCGGATCCACCGGCCATGGGCCCGTTACAATGCAGTATGTCCTTACATCCCCGGTATCACCTGCTCTGGGGTAAAATCTGAGGGGGGCGCTGCAGAGGGATTGGCAAAAAGAGAAGCAAGGAGCACCTTTTCCCAGTCTGAATACCCTAAGCCCCGCAGCCACACGGTTCTGGTCCCGGGTACGGCAATGACCTGATACACCGTGCCCCCGTGTACTGCGCCGCCGTCATCCACGGGGATATCCATGAGTTTCATCATGGTGTCCACGGTGAAGCGGCCTTTGTATTCCGGGGAATTGGCCAGGTTCCTGAGGTTGGCCAGTCTTGGGTCCTGGGAAACCGGCGGGGGCGGCATCACCCGGGCTTCCCATTCCGCAGGATATGGCGGCACAAAACTGTTGTATGCGGCAAGCAGCCCGGGAAATTCCCCTTTGCGCATCCGGCAGCCGAAGGTGGCCCTTTCCACGGACACGGCCCCGGCCGGGCCGGCAAGCTGAATGATGTAGGACAGGTCCGGCCGGGTTTTTTCCAGCAGGGCAAATGCCTCATCAATGGTCGTAGAAGAAGCGAGCACCCTGAGCAGCAAGGATGCGGCATCTTCTGCTTCAGGGTCATACCCGGTGTCTGACTGCTCCCCGTTGTTGAGTTCCAGAAACAGGCCGGCTTCATTTATGCCGGTTTCCAGATACAGGTTGCCCACGGGATGGATATTGGCAAAGGCCAGGCCGTTTCGGGGATGGAACACCACCACGCCCAAATATTTCATATAGCGGGACATGGCTTCCCGGTTGATATCCCAGTTTCTGCCGAATACCAGGATGTTGTCGCGGGTATAGTCCCCCCATACGGCAATACCGCTGCAGGCGGCAGGCGGGGCATCTCCCAGGATCGCACCCGTGAGCAGCATCATGCCGGCATTTAACACCAGCACTTCCTGCGGGTCCAATCCAGCGGTTTCTGCCATGCCGTCCATCAGCTGATGGATTTGCGGGCCATAAACCAGGGAAATCGCCGTGGCTGTCTCAATCTGTTCTTTTCGGGAAATACCCCTTTTGGCCACATCTGCGGAAATTTCATCATGGAATTTTCGAAGCTGGTGCTGCAGCAGGTGGCCGTACTGGCGGCCCATGGCATGCCAGTCCCCGAAAAGATTGAGTACCGGATAAATTCCGTTGGGAGACAGATATCCGGTACCGCCTTCAAAATCCGCCACAAATTTCAGATGGTGCGGTGCATCCGGTGCCGTGGACGGCAGGGTGAGGGAAAAAGCGCCTGCTGCAAGGGGCAGCAAAAGGAGAAGCAAAAAAACGTGTCCTGTTTTCATTTTCATCAACTGTGCTGCCGTTTTTAGAAGGGTCATGTTGTTTCGGGCTGCAGGGGGAATGGCCAGGTGCCTTGTTTCCCCCTGCAGGTATTGGGTTATCCTGTATCAGGTATGTGTACCAGCCGGCCTAGTTCACCGTGGTGGTGTAGTGGCCGAGGGTATACATGGTGCCGTCGCTGCCCTGGGGTACGATCAGCCAGTAAACCTGCCACAGTCCTTTTCCCAGCTGAAACTGGGCAGTGTCCACTGTACCGGACATACCCCCCATGGTGCCGCTTTTCAACGGTACAAACTGGGGACTGAGGGTGGCGGTGCCGTCAACACAGTAAAAATTGCCGGCCGGGGAATAAAAACCCAGATATACATCTACAGGGGCAGTGTACTCCGGTACGGCATAGTCCAGGGTGATGCCGCCGTTGGCATCAAGGCTGATTTTTGCAGGTGCTAAAGCGATTTCCGCATCGGTTTTCAAGGTGATGTGGACGGGTCTGGCAGGCAGGGGCTCTTTGGTTAAAGAGGTCTGTACCTGCTGTGCAATGGTCTGCAGCCCCACATCGGAAAGATCATAGCTGTGGCCGGTTATGGATTCCAGTGCCAGGCCCACCATTTTTTGGGTTTCTTTATCACCGACAGCGAGACCTGAAACAAGGGCGTTGACCAGGTCGTCTTTTACCAGGTCTTCCGGGGTAAAGCTGCTGGCTGCAATGGCTGCGGCCCCGAGTTTTTCCGCATTGTTTTCCTGGACAGCCGCAAGGATTATGGCGGTCAGGCCGGCCATGTTCTCTTTGTCTCTCTGGGAATTGAAAACGGTGTCATCCAGGTCTTCATATGCCCGGACCGTCCAGTAATCAATGGCATCCCATCCCTGAGGATTGGCAGGAGAACCGGTTTTAAGCAGGTTGGCAGCGGAGAAACGAACCGGCTGGTTTACGGCCCCGGATGAGGCGGTATTCAGCTGCTGCAGGCTGCCTGGGGCAGCAGCAGTGTTGGATTCGTCGATTGCAATGGCGTACAAGGCTTCTGCCGCTTCTTCAACATTTTCCACCGTGCCCTGGGTGAAAAATTTTTCCCACAGGTCGATAAAGTCAGCAGACAGCGGCAGGATATCAATCAGCCTGAAATCTTCGCCGCAGTCGCCTTCAGCGCAGGGATTCTGCAGCTGTTCAGCCAGGGTGTCTGCAAAGACGGACTGCACCTGTGCTTCGGTACCTGCCAGTTTCAGCATGTGGGCGGCCCATGCCGTGAACAGCCTGGTGTCATCATTGGCGGAAATAAGATATGGCGGCAGCACAGATGCCAGGTCAGATTCCTGCCATGAAACCGCGTTGAACAGGGTCATTGCCAGAAAAACCCGCATTTCATCAGTATAGCCGGTTTCCTGGTTGTCCAGAAATGCCATCAGCACCTCCAGCCCTTTTTTGGTGGCGGCCAGGTTCATGGCACAGTCTGTCTGGTCGGCATATGTTTCCGGATAGGCATCAGGGGCTGTCAGCAGACTGGTCTTTGCCGTAAACAGATCAAACAGGATTTCCTCCAGCTCGGTGTCGGCGGCATAGGCTGCAGTGCAGTAATCCACGGAAAAATCTTCGGCATACTGGGTGTCATCCGACCCGGCAGCGGTGTTGTCCAGGGCCAGCAGCGCTGCGTTTGGGCCAGCCATCATGCCTTTTACGGCGCTGTCGGAAACGGTCCAGGGCAGGGTGTAGTGTTTATAGGCCTTTTCTTTCCAGGTTGAGACATCCCACAGATAGGATTTTTTTGCCTGGGCAAAGGTAAACGAAGGGGATGAGTTTTTCCATTTAGCAATGCGCTGGTTGATTTCCTTGTCATTGCCCAGGTATTTGTTGTCCCCCGAGGGATAGGAATCAATGACATTCATGGCCTGGTTGATAATTACAGCTTTGCCGGCCGTAGCTTTTTTGATTGTCTGTTCATCCCCCAGGCCGGCCGCCCGCATGTAATTTATGAAATGGGTAAACACATGGTTGGCCATTCTTTGGGTTTTTTCCTTGTTTTCTTTGGGCCAGTCCGGTTTATGCCCCACCCGCACATGGCCTTTGCGCCCGCCAAAGGATGCATGGGAAAAGGTATCCATGTAGCTGTGCAGGGACATGCCGAAAAAATAGGGGTTTATCCGGGGGTCGCCGGCACTGTCAAACCCTGCGGCCCGCACGATATTGTACCTGCCGTAAACATTGTTTTCCGCGGTGTCATGGTAGGTTTGTATTTTAAAAAGTTTGGTTTCCGTAAGTTGTCCGGGAAAATGCCAGTACCTTCTTTTGGTATTGTTTTTTACCCAGTGTGTGGGATTGAGCCCCATGGGCTCGGTCAGGCCGGAATCATCTGTCTGTTGATTGGACAGGGCTATTACCAGGGCATCATTCTGGGGAAAGCCGATTTTTTTGGCCATCCAGTATGAAAAATTATAGTGGATGTCCTGGTCATAGGAAAAGGCCGGTGCTGTAAAAAACAGCAGCAGAAATAAAGAAATGACGGCTTTTGTTGTAAAGGTGCCGGACATATCCGGACAAAGGTGTTTCATTTGGAGAATTCCTTTTTAAGGTTAAAATGGGAACTTTTTTTACTATTTTGGTTTGGCAGTGTCAATCCCAAAAAGGTCCAAAGAACAAAATACCTGAATGACCGGGGATGCCGCATGCCGGGGGGACA
>JAABTU010000049.1 GCA_011389715.1 Desulfotignum sp. | reverse complement strand
ATTACCATATATTGGTTTTGCCTGTTATCATTTATGCTCACCACTATTTTCCCTCTCACAAAATTTCATGAAACAACCTCCGAAATAAAGTATTTTAAAATGGCGTTTCTCCTGATGGACAAAAATCCCCCCAAAAACTACTATTTGATCCATAGACTGGCATAAATCTCATCACCGTTATCACAAAACGGGCATGCAGAAAGTCAACCTAAAAACAGGAGATTAATGGTGGCCAACATTCTGATTATAGATGATCAGCCCTATTTGAAAGAACTGATTTCAAATGGTCTTTCCCTGGCAGGACACCATGTTTTCCGTGTTGAAAATGCAGAAGATGCGGTGGAAAATTTTAGATGGTGCAATCCCGATATCGTTTTGCTCGACCTTTATCTTCACGGATATGAAAGGTGGGATCTGCTGCACCGCTTGAAACTGCAAGATCATGGCCGGCCCGTCCTGATCGTGACCATCCATGAGGACCTTTTCAATGACCCGCGACTTGCCGAAGCCAATGGTTGTATTATCAAAGACATTAATGCGCACATGGTGATAAAACAGATAGAAGATGCATTGTGCCTTCGAGCAAAAAACAAAAAAGGATTAAAAGCCGCAAGAAAGACATACCTTAAACAATCACAGGCCCAAAAATGAACCATCACGGTAAATTTTGATTCTCAGCAAAAATGTTTTTGCAGTAGATAAAAAAAGACAAGCAGTAAAAAGGAGGCAATTTGGAGGTCTACACGGACAAAAGAGCTGGTGAACGGTGCAGACATACTGCCATCATGGAATTTTCGCTTTTCAACAGAGATCATTTTTATGTGGCCCAAACAATTAACCACTCTGATGATGGGCTCTGTTTTAAAGCAGAGATTCCCCTCAAGCCCGGGGCGACCGTATTGATAAGGGCTGAAAATCTTCATCCCAATGGCGCCTGTAACGGTGACTGCTTAGGTTTGCGTTCATTAACCCTGGCAGAAGCAAAATGGTGCAAAGCAATGCTTGATGAAAGCGAGCCTTTTTATGAAATTGGCGCCCAATATTACCTACCGGAATATTAATTTTCATGCCGGCAACATGAAAAGCGAAAGGGACAGGCAAAAAAACAAGACAGATTCCAAAAAGCCAAACGACCAGCAGCCAGATTCGGTCTTTCCCGTCGACTCCGTGATGATAGAGGCCGACAACCCACAGCAGTGAAAAATGGCTAAAAGCCTGAGGTGAAAGGAGATTATGCCATGTTGGATATAACAATGAATCAAAATTTGTTCTATAATGACATTCCAATCAATGGGGATGAATTGCCGGAATTTCCTGTCTATACAACCGAACATACTGTAAAAGAAGATGTTCTTAACGCCCGACTGTCAAGACACGGGTTCGAACAAAGCAGTTTGTGGCTTGAATTGGAAAAATACCGCAAGGAAAATGAATACCTGAGACTCTTTGTCCAGAAAACGGCGCAAGATGCTATTAATGCAATGGAAAACGACCGCAAAACTGTGGCAAGGGAGATACATGACAGCATCAGCGGCAGCTTGGCTGCAATTAAATTATTTATGGAATTCAGAATGAACAGCGGTAACGTGTCGTCTTGTGAAAACGGCAAGTCAATTGCGCAAATTATCAGCTATTTGAAAGATACTATCACAGAAACCCGTATCATTTGTCATCAATTGAACTCCAGAGAGCTTGAGGATTTCGAACTGACCGTCGCAATTTCAAAATTAATAAAACGATTCAACAACTTTTTTCCCGGGATCGAGGTGGATTTTGAGCTCGAATTTTCCGAAGAGGCCATCTCTGAAAAAGTCAAAACCGTGGTCTATCGGGTCGTTCAGGAAGCGTTGAATAACATCGGCAAACACAGCGGGGCCAAAGCCGTCAAAATCAAGCTGACCGCGCTGCATAATCAGATTTTGCTCAAGGTGGAAGACAACGGATGCGGATTCGATATCCGTGAGCGTGAAACGGACCCCTATGACCAAGCTTTTGGAATGCGCGGCATGAGGGACCGCATAGATCTCTGTGAAGGGACGTTTCAGGTACAATCCAAACCTGGAAAGGGAACCAGGCTGTCGGCAAGGATTCCGATCAGGTGATGCAAGGATCCACCGGGTTCCGGAAAGGACATGATACGTCTTCTTTCCAGACCCCGGCTGAGGATCAAAATGGGAAGGCCATTCTGGGTTTAATGAAAATAGGCCAGAGAAGATCTGAATTCTTCGTCAATATCTCCAATTATTGATTTTATGCCTTTTTTTACCTTATCCATGTCCTCTTGCTGATCAATACGCTCTAGTGCATCAAGCTCTTTTTCCAGAGACTTAAGCGTGATTTTCAGATTGTTGATTTTTTCCGTAGTCATTTTCTGTTCACCCGGGTCTGTCTGGCTCTTTTTTTCAATGAATTTGTTTTCCAGTTCGTTTAATTTATCTGCATATTTTTTAAGCCCTTGTTTTAATTCATTTTCAATTTCTTGTTTTGTTGTCATTTTTTTTCCTCCTGTAATCATGGTTTCTTTTATACTCTTTCATTACCATAATAAGATCTTTTCCGACAGGGATTCAATCAGGTGAATACTGTATTTTGGAAAAGGGATACATGTAGAAGATTCCGCGGATGCCGTACAAATGTCCTTCTTTGCTGCCGGGCAAAAAAACTCTTGATTTTTCAAGCATGATCTGCAAAAAGCAGTAATAATTTTTTGGAGGAAGAACAATGGAATCAGTAATTATTTTCGGCGCCGGAATTGCCGGATTAAGTGCCGCACATGAACTCAACCAGTTGGGATATAAGGTTTTTGTGTATGAAGCCTTGGAGCAGCCGGGCGGATTCTTCAGAAGCGCCCGCTGCAGTCACAATAATATGCCCACGGAATATTCCTGGCACGGCATGGGGCCATGGTATCATAACACGTTTGATCTCATGAAAAAGATTCCTTTGAACGATAACGGAAATCTATACGATCTCGCACTTTCCCGGCCCATCGATTTCGGCATTTTCCCGGACGACACGCATGCCAGATTCTTTGATAAGCGTTGGCAGAGTATCCCCGCCATGTTCAGAATGAACAGATGGGAGTTTATCAAATGGTCGTATCTCATGGCCAAGACCTGGACCGCCAATCACCGCAGTACAGAAAAATACAGCGGCCTGAATGCAGCCCGGGCATGGCGCCCTCTCCTCAAGGACACAGCCTATAAAACCTGGCGTGCCTGTTTCGGACCGTGGATCGGCTCGGACTGGTCCAGGGTTTGTCTGCATACCACCGGTGATTTTTTCAGGAAGCAATTGACAACCAGGCCGAAGCATCACCACCGGGCAGATGAGGACGGACCGGCATGGACCCATGGGGCGGAAGACGGATGGCTGTTGCTCAAAGGGCCCAGCAGCGAATACTGGTTCGATCCCTGGATCGCCTATCTCCAGAAAAAGGGTGTCACGTTCCACTGGCAAAAGCCGCTGACAAAAATTGAATTTGACGGCACAAAGATTCTTTCCACTGCTTCAGACGACGAGACAATTGTCGGCGATTACTATATCCTGGCCATTAACCCTTTTGCCACGGCACAAATTTTAAGCAAGACTCCCGAACTGGAGCAGCTGGAGGTTCTCCGATTGTTTAAGCCCCTTACCCAGGATGGACCGCACACCCAGGTGTCCTTCCGGGTGCCGTTTTCAGAAGAGATCCATTTTCCCCGTGAAAGAATGGCGGTGATTGTGAGTGATTCAGAATTCAACCTGACCCTGTTTGCTGAGGAACAGGCGTGGATGAAGGAGGTGGATCTGGGGAAAAACGTGAAGTCGCTGTGGACCGGAACCTCCTGTATCAGCAGTGTTCCCGGCAGGATCTATCACAAACCCGTCAGTTCATGCACCAAAGAGGAGTTCCAGGAGGAGGTGAAGGCCCAGATATTGAGCTGCGGCGCTCTTGATGAAATGATCCGGGAAGCGAATCAGGGAAAAGGGCTGCAGGATTTTTCGATGATGGAAATCGAGGTCTGGCATGAGTGGGAATTCTCTGCTGAGGGAATCAGGCCTCATCAACCGAAATGGGTGAACAGCAACACTACCCAGCACTTTATGCCGCCCCAGACAACACCACTTGCCAATCTGTTTCTCGCCGGTGCGCATACCCAAACCCAGGCCCATGTCTGGAGCATCGAGGGCGCCGTGGAAAGCGGCAGGAGAGCCGCCAAAGCCATTGACTCTCGCGTGGCGGTGATAGACCAGCACATACCCGGATGGGTCAGGATTATTTCCAAAATTGATGATGGTTTCTATGCTGTTAAGGGGCCGCATGTTATTGATTTGACCATTGTCCTGCTCCTTTTTCTGGGCTTGTGGTTCTTGATATAATAGGTGCCAGATCAAAACATCAGAATCAATATGTGCTCTCATTGATGGTGCCTTTTCATAAAATTTTGTCCATAGCAACCTCGCTAAAAAAATGTTTACAGTAAAACGTAAGATTCCCATGCTTGCGTTTTAAGTTCAAGAAGTTTGTCATTATTTTCTTTTAAATCAGCCGAATGCATGGTATTTTTTTCAATTAGGGAGCTGAAAATGTAATTTCTTCCCTTTTGCTCCCCGCACACATGGCATTGAGACCAGCATATATAGGAGAAACAGATGGAATCCGCTAATCTGTCATTCAAAAACATTTTGATGCTTGTTTTTCTTATTGCAGCAACCTGCAGTGCCCTGCCGGACGTATCCCGGGCAGCAGACAACCTGCTGACCATGGAAACAGCCATCACAACCGCCCTGGAAAACAACCCGGATATCCGGATGGCCCGCACCCTGATCAAAAAAGCCGAAGCTTCAGTCAAAAAAACCGAAGCTGTCTTCTGGCCCCGGGTGACGGCTTTCAGTGAATTATCAGCAGGTGATGCCCCTTCTGCCTTTCTGTTTAAAACCATTGACCAGAGAGAACTGCCCCGTGATGTTGATTTTAACGATCCCGGGTCGTTCACCAATGCTGAAGTGGGCATCATGGCCGGGATAAGTCTGTATAACGGCGGAAAAAACCGGCTGGAAAAGCAACTGGCGGAAAAAAAACTCGCAGACCGGACCGCACTGGCCCTTCAGACAGAAAATGACCGCATAGCTGCGGTGATCCAGATGTTTTTCACCGCGCTCAAAGCCAGGGAATATACCCTCATCGCCCGGACATCGGTGCAGACGGTGGAAGAACAGTTGGATATGATGACGGTGCGTTTCAGGGGCGGCAGTGTTTTAAAATCAGATATTCTCTCTTTGAAAGTCCGCCTGGCTGAAGCAAAAAAAAATCTGGTGGAAAGCAAAAACACCTTTGCCACCACCATGACCGCCCTGGCCTCATTGCTCGGGCATACACCCGGCCATTCTTTTTCTCTTGACCCGGACCCGGACAGCACCTGTTTGGTAACCTTTCCCGTGTCCATTGACCAGGCTTATGCTTTTGCCCTTGAAAAACGGCCGGAACTGCACCGGGCAAAGCAGCAGATCGACATGGCCAGGACAGCTGTATCCCTGGCAGCGAGCGGCTACCGGCCCAAAGTTGACCTGCAGGCCCGGTGGTATATGGACAGTGATGATCTTTCGTACAATACATCAAAGGACAATTACACCGCAAGCCTGAATCTTGCCTGGAACCTGTTCGACGGCTTTGCCACCCGGGCGCAAATTGCTGAAGCGGGGCATGAACTGGAAAGGGCCCTGGAAGCCCGGCAGAAAATCCGGATGCAGATTTACCAGGATGTGAAACAAGCCTATCTGGAGCATGAAAACGCACAGCAGCGGCTGCATGTTGCCCGGTCCAGTGTGGATATGGCCAAAGAATCCCTTCATATAGTCAAAAAGCGCTATGACGGCGGTGCTGAACCTATTACCCGGTACCTGGAGGCGGAACTGGACAGAACCAGGGCCGGCATCAACAAAGCTGCGGCATTTTATGACGGCAAAACGGCAAAAATCGAGATTGCCCGGGCCATTGGAACCCTTTCCAGACTCTGGTCACAGGAGAAGTAAAAAAGATGTCTTCACATAAAAATAACGCGGCCTGCGCTTTGATTGCAAAAACAGTATTGTCAGCCCTGCTGGTGCTTGCCCCCTACCCCTGCAGAACATCTGATGCAGATGCAGGGTATCAGCCGCAAAAAACAGTCGAAACAAAGGAGCAGACCGTTGCCCAGACCTATCCGGCTGTGGGAACTGTCCGGCCCAAAAGTGAAACCAATATCAGTGCCCAGATCAGTGCCCAGATAACCGATGTGCATGTCAAAGCAGGGCAGATCGTAACATCAGGCACCCTGTTGATCACCCTGGACAGCAGACAGGCCGCAGCCAGGCTGGAAAGTGCCAGAGAAGCGCTTCGCGGGGCCAAAGCCTCACGGGACAAAGCCCTCCAGGCCATCAACTCTGCTGAAGCCTCTTATACCAATGCAAAACAGCACTTTACGCGTATCAAAAACTTTTATGCATCAGGTGCCGCCACCGAGCAGGAATTTGAAAATGCACAAGCCGGTTTTCTGAAGGCCCGGGCCGCATTGTCCATGTCCCGTGAATCCCTGGTGGAGGCAGAGGCAGGCATCCAACAGGCCACAGAAACCATTACCCAGGCAAAGGTACACCTTGGTTTTTCAAAAATCATTGCGCCGGTGGACGGAGAAATCATCCGGATCCTGGTGGAACCCGGAGATCTGGCCCTGCCGGGCAAGCCCCTGGCAGCGGTGCGGACCAAAGGGGGCTACAGGGTGGAAGCCCATGTAAGAGAAGGCCTTATCAACACCATCAAAACCGGTTCGCATCTTCAAGCACTTATCCCCACCCCCGGCCTTTCAGTGAATGCAGTGGTTGAAGAACTAATTCCCTATGCCGATCCCCGGACCCGCACCTTTCTTGTCAAAGCTGCCATCCCGGCCAAAGAAGGCATCTATTCAGGCATGTATGCCAAGCTGATGGTCCCGGAAGCCCGCAGAACCATCATCACCCTGGACAAAGAGGCGGTTATCCGTGCCGGACAGCTCGAACTTGTCATGGTCAAAACCGATGGCACCTGGCAGCGCCGGTATATCACAACCATTCCCCTGGACAACACCCGCGTGGAAGTTCTGTCAGGACTGTCAGCCAATGAAACCATAGGCATCGGGGAGGCCCGGTGATATGACAGACCCGCAAACCTCTGATCCCAAAGGCATTATTCCGGCGATAGTCAAGGTATTTCTCGGTTCAAAATTTTCCTTGATTCTCGTCATCATTGCCCTTTGCCTGGGTGCTGCCGCCCTTTTTGTCACCCCGAAAGAAGAAGAACCCCAGATCGTTGTGCCCATGGCAGATATCTATGTCAACGCGCCCGGCGCCAGTCCCCGGGAAATCGAGCAGCTGGTATCCATCCCCCTGGAAAGGTTTTTATGGCAGATCGACGGGGTTGAGTACGTCTATTCCATCTCACAAAAAGACATGGCCGTGGTCACGGTCCGTTTCTTTGTGGGAGAAGACCGTGAAGATTCCCTGATAAAGCTGCAAAACAGAATATCCATGCACATCGACCAGGTCACCCCCATTGTCAGGGAATGGGTGATAAAACCCATAGAAATCGATGATGTGCCCATCGTCACCATCAGTTTGTTTTCCGACGTGCTGGATGATGCCCAGCTCCACAGAACCGGCCGGGAAGCCCTGGCCAGGCTCAGCCGGGTTGAAAACACCTCCAGAACCGTTCTGCACGGGGGAAGGCCCAGAGAAATCCGGGTTGAACTGGATCCTGAAAAAATGACCGGTTACGG
>JAABTU010000048.1 GCA_011389715.1 Desulfotignum sp. | reverse complement strand
GTTGATCGGAAAGTTCATTCCTGTCATTCCCGAGGTGCTGGCCCGGTTTGAATACGCCAAAGTATCCATCCCCATTGCGGTGCTGATCTGGCTGATGATTTATCCCATGATGATGAAGGTTGATTTCGCCAGCATCAAAGATGTCGGAAGAAGTCCGAAAGGCCTTTTCCTGACCTGGATCGTCAACTGGCTGATCAAGCCGTTCACCATGTTCGGCATTGCCGCGTTTTTCTTTTTTGTGGTGTTCAAGGCGTTGATTCCGCCGGATCTGGCCAAAGATTATCTGGCCGGTGCCGTACTTCTGGGGGCTGCCCCGTGTACGGCCATGGTTTTTGTCTGGAGCCATCTGACCAAGGGAAACCCGGCATATACGGTGGTGCAGGTGGCCACCAATGACCTGATCATCCTGGTTGCCTTTACCCCCATCGTGGCGCTGCTGCTGGGGGTGGGCGGGTTCACCGTCCCATGGGATACCCTGTTTCTGTCGGTATTCCTGTTTGTAGTCATTCCCCTGGCCGGCGGGATTTTCACCCGGAACATGGTCATCAAGAACAAAGGGGAAGCCTATTTCAACGATGCATTTCTCCCCAAGTTCAATAATATCACCATCGGCGGTCTTTTGCTGACCCTTGTCCTTATTTTTTCTTTCCAGGGAGATGTGATTCTGGGTAATCCCCTGCATATCGTTCTGATCGCCGTGCCCCTGGTGATTCAGACCCTTTTGATTTTTTTCATTGCATATCTGGCTGCAAAGAAAATGGGGCTGCTGCATAATGTTGCCGCGCCTGCCGGTATGATCGGGGCGTCCAATTTTTTCGAACTGGCCGTAGCCGTTGCCATCACCCTGTTCGGTGCCTCCTCTCCCGCGGTGCTGGCCACCGTTGTCGGGGTGCTGGTCGAAGTGCCGGTCATGCTCTTTCTGGTCCGGGTGGCCAACCGGACAACCCACTGGTTTCCGGCTAAATAGCCCGGCGTTAAAGACGGCGAGAAGAAGGGAAAAACCAATGTATTTGACCGCCATGAGTCACCGGGAAGAACTGTTCAGACTCACCATGCGATGGATGAATGATGATTTTCATCCGGATGACGGAGAACGGATTTCCCGGATATTTTTGTATGAAAGCGCCATTTCAGCCATGGTCCTGGACCGGATCGTACAATTTTTGAACCGGCAATACCAGGGACCGCTGCAGATGGAGCGGATCCATAAAAAATCGGATCTGCGCAGGCAGTTGATCGCCCACCGGCCCAAATCCAATCCCCGCATGGATGAACTGGCAGGAGAATTCAATGATGACCCCACCTATTTTTTCCCGCACATGCCCATCGATGCGGTGATGATCTTTGATAGGACCTCCAGGCTGATCGCCATCACACGCATCAAGCGCCTTTCCCGCATTGCGGAAAAAGTATCGTTCCGGCTGGTGGAAGCCCTTCATCGGGAAATTCAAGGCAAAGCTGAAAAACTGGCCGAACACCGGGCGGGAGCTGCCGGGCTGCCTTTGGGTCGATTTGTCAGCACTCCGGCTGCCATGGAGAAGGATTTTATCGCGGCGGAAGCCGACATGGTAGGCCGGTTCAGGGAAAAACAGGTGAGAATCGACCCAAAAGACCTGACCATCAATGATATTATCGGTTTCAAGATCATTGACCAGCCTGAAGTGCTGGAGTCCCTGCCTGAGCGGCTCGGCCGGGAATCCGGCATGCGTGTGAAGGAGATCGAAACACACCAGGGGAACTACAATGCCGTCAACCTGCTGCTGGATATTGATCTGCCCCCTGAAGAGGTTCTGGCGGCCCGGTTGCGGAAACTGGACTGGGAGTCCGCCCGGCGGCGGGGACTTGACCCGGAGGAGGTCCGCAAGAATACCCGCGCGTATGTCAGACAGGGGGCAAGGTCCGTGCGGATCGAACTGATCCTGACCACCCCGGAAGAACTGATGGAGGCGGAACTGGGCCGGGCCATCCATGAGCTGCGCGTGCTCCGGCTGCGGCAGCGCCAGGCCTATGGCGGCCTTCTGGGCCAGAATGCGGGATACCTGGTGGAATACCTGCTGTCTCTGGCAGCCTCTCCGAAAACCCGTATTCCGGAGATTCCCGTCAAGCTGCACGGCCGGTATCTGCCCGAGGAGATCACAGCGATAACATGCGCACTGCACGGCAATACCATGGACGGAGGACTGCTGGGCACCTTCTGCCTCCAACAGGACTGTTCCGGCCGATTCTGTTCGACAAATGGAGATTCGGACTGATATCAGTGCCAGTCCAAAAAGAATAGGAGTTACTCATGTTTTCAACCGCCATTGAAACAAAACTGGCAAAAGCCGGTATCACCATTAACGGCAGCAATCCCTGGGATATTCAGGTCTGGCAGATTGTCTTTACCCGCCACGGCAGCGGCCGGCCCCGGCCGGACTGTCGATTTTGACGGAAGAAAGCGGCGGCAGCAGTTTCAGCGCTCAACAGGCTGAACTCAAAACAAGGAGAAATGAAAATGGATTCATTGATAGGTATGACAAAGGCGCTGGCGGACGGCGGACGGCTGCGGATCATCGGGGCATTGCTCAGGTGTGATGAGCTTTGTGTCTGTGAAATTGTTGAATTGCTCGGGCTGGCAACGCCGACTATTTCCCGTCACATACGTATTCTCCAGAATGCCCGGCTGGTGCAGAGCCGCAAGGAGGGACGCTGGGTGTTTTACCGTCTTGCGGAACCGTTCCCTGAATCCCTGCGTATCTGGCTGCAAGAATCATTTGCTGATTCACCTGTACCGGAAAAGGACCAGGCCATTCTGGAGAACATCATCAACAGCGACCGGGGACAGCTTTGTCGGCAGGAGAAACCCGTCAAGGCCGGTGAATTAGGCTGAAGAAAGGAGGGATGTGTATGCCGGGCGGCGGTGTGTATTATATGTGGCGGTCCTGTCTGCTGTTTGTCAATATCACGGAAATCGTTCATCAGGCCCGGGCCGGATGTGGCATGGACCCGGCTGCCTTTGCGGTGCAATGTGAGCAAAACGGCTGTGACGGTATCGTATTGCAGTCAGGTGGAGACGGTGGCCGGATGGATACCCGGGAAATACGGGACATCAAGGCAGCGGTCCAGATTCCCGTCACCCTTCAGATTCCGCTTGAGGAAACGGTTATTGCCGCTGCAAGACAGGTCGGACCGGATAAAGTGATCTTGGCCCCTGAGGCAATGGACAGCGCCGATGGGGGTGATCTCAAAACCGCCGGGCAGAAGATGGCGGAGGCGGTCCGGCTGTTTCACCAGGACGGCACCCTGGTATCGGTTCTTGCGGCACCGGATGTGACAGCCATCGAAGCTGTAAAGTACAGCGGAGCGGATTTTGTCCAGATCCATACGGCAGACTATGCCAATGCCGAAGACAGCCGGATGCAAGACAGGGAAATTGAACGGATATATACGGCGGCGGATCAGGCGGTGAAAGCAAGATTGAAGGTCAGTGCCGGCGGCGGGCTTGCGTATGAAAATATTTTACCGGTGCTCAAGGCCAGGGCCCTGGAAGAGGTGACAGTGGGATCCGCTGTTGTTTTCCGGTCCGATATTGCCGGATTGCCCCGGGCCATTGAAGAGATACTGGATCTGCTGGATTAAACAGATCATGGTTTTTTGCATCGATCCGGTTCACCGCCGGCCGCATCACCAGCCGGAATGCCTCGGTATTCTGGGAATCGGAACGGAATATCGACATGGTCCATACCTTTTTGAAAAACAAAAAAACGGTGGACAAAATACAGGATCCGGACCTGGGCCACTGGCTGGACTTGTTTGACAAAGACAAACACCAGGCTGCGTTTGAGTTCCGGTACGAGATGCACAAAGGCACCCATGAAACTCTCAGGGAATTTCCGATCTGATGGTGTGCGCAGATCGTCTTCAGCAGAGGTATCATAAACCATGAACTACTTTACCTGGGATATGGATCCGGTCATCTTTGCCGCAGGTCCTTTGCAGATCAGATGGTACGGCATATGTTTCGCACTGGCCTTCATTCTGGGCTATCATTTCATGAGATGGATATATGTCCGTGAAAAAAAACAGACCCACAACCTGGACCTGTTATTGATCTTTCTGATGGCCGGTACCCTCATCGGTGCCCGGCTCGGGCACTGCCTGTTTTATGATCCGGTCTATTATCTGACCAACCCCTGGAAGATCGCCGCTGTATGGGAAGGGGGGCTGGCCAGTCACGGTGGTGGAATCGGGGTGCTTCTGATAAAGGCCCGGCAAAAAACCCCGGGAAAACCTGTGGTGTAAGCGTTCCCGGGGGATTTGAGCAGGTTATTGATTATACAGGCATTTATTGGTGATACCGGTAACCCCGGTGCCGGGCCTGGGAATCATCTGACCGTCCAGGATTGCCATTGCCATAGCCTTGGCATCGGTTGCCGGATCTCTGGCCGTTGCCCATGCCAAAACGCAGTTCAGGCGCTGCTTTTTTGGCTGCCAGCATGAAATCGATCTGTTTTTCCTGCACCTGTTTTTCCAGTGCGGCTGTTTCATCGGCCAGGCGCAACAAAGCGGCCTTGTCCGGATCAGAGGTTGCCATGAGCATTCTGGCCTCTGTTGTTTTCTGCATGATTTCTGCACGCATGGGATAGGTTTCATCGATAAATTTCTGGCGCAGGGCAGTCAGTTCATCTTTTTGGGCTGTGGACAGGTCCGTCCATGCACCTTGCCGGTCAGGGTTCAGGCCATAAGTCCTTGTGCCGTGACCGGGTCCCCGGGCAAATGCGGCAGTGGTCATAAAACTGATGGCCAGCAGTGTGGTGATAAATACAGCGGTCTTTTTCATAATGCGGTCTCCTTTGTGAACATGTAAGGTTACGTCGGATGACAGGGAAATGATACAGATCCCATCTTCCCGACTGTCTGGTAATTGATTTAGCAAAGGGTGTGCCACAAACAAGATAAAGTTATATATTATTGAAATTATAGTGTATATTTCAAAACCCCAGGCAAAAGAGAAATCACGCTTCACCAGGAAACCGTTTCTTTTGTATCCACGTATGGTATCCATATGGATAGATATTACCCGCTTTTTCAGGGGGGCTCTCCGGCGTATCCCTGTCTTGTCCGGTGCGCCAGCCCGGTGTATAGAGGATGATGGGTCGCTGCAGGGTATCCTGGTTCGTTTGTTGCATATATTGAATAATAGTCAATCGGCCGAATGGGCCTGATCACGGACAACCACAGGGGGAAATCATGAAACTGAAATTATCCAAACCGCTTGCAGCCATGATTTCACCATTTATCGTGATCGGTGTGTTGCTGGTAATGTTCCCGATCTTCGCTTTCATGACCCTGGATCGAATGAAAACAGTCAAGACCCATATAAAAGACCAACTGGTGATCAAGGGAATTTCCCTGATTCAGACATTCGAAGCCGGCACCCGCACCGGTATGTTGACCATGGGATGGGGGCAGCGCAGGATACAGACCATGCTTCAGGAAACTGCATTGCAGCCGGATGTCGCCTATATCATGATCGTTACGGACCAGGGAACGGTTCTGGCGCATAGTGATCCATCGCAGGTGGGTCAGAAGAGGGAGTTTTTGCCTGATTTTTCGGCACAAACAGATCAATTTTCGGTGGCCGGTTACCGTATTCGTTCTGAGAGTTCAGAACAGATTTTTGAAGTTTTCAAGTGGTTTACGCCCCTGAGAAGCGGGATGAACCGATTGAATGGAAGGTCCATGCCCATGCACGGCATACATGGGCGTAACCTGGAACCGGAAAAAATACTGCCGTCCCGGCCATTGGATTTGATGGAATTTTCCAGATCTGAAGATGCCATTATCATTGTGGGGCTTACCATGGTTCAGGCCAGCCGGGTCCAGGCAGGCCTGGTCCGGGAAGCGATTGGCCGGGGAATTATACTTTTTGTCCTGGGGTGCGCCGGTGTATTGATCCTGACGACGTTTCAGGCCTATCGTACCACCAAAGCCCGGCTGATCAGTGCAAAAGCTCTTTCTGAAAAATTGAAACAAGAGGTGGAAACCACCCGGCACCTGGCGGCCATAGGCAAGCTGGCGGGCGGGGTGGCCCATGAAATCAGAAATCCGTTAAGCTCCATCAAGGGGTTTGCCACCTATTTTGAAAAAAAGTATGCCGATCATCCCGATGACAGTGAAACCGCCCGGATCATGGTACAGGAGGTGGAACGGATCAACCGGTCCATCATCCAGCTGCTGGAGTTTGCCAAACCCATGGCAGTCGAAAAAAAAGAGGTGGAGATTCGGGATTTGATTTCTCATTCCCTGAAGCTGGTGGCCCATGATCTGGAGAAAAAATCCATCACTGCAACAACGGATATCCAATCGTCCGGATCCCTGTTTTACATGGACCCGGACCGCGTGAATCAGATTCTGCTCAACCTGTACATGAACAGTCTGGCAGCCATGGAAGCCGGCGGTACCCTGACAGTCACAGTGATTGATGTGCTGCCCGAAAAAGACCTGGAAATCCGGGTTGCGGATAACGGCTGCGGCATGGATGACCATGTATTGTCTGATATGTTTGATCCCTATTTCACCACCCGGCCGGACGGCACCGGCCTGGGGCTTTCCATCGTGCACCGGCTGGTGGAAAGTTTAGGCGGAGAAATAAGGGTGAAAAGTACCAAAGGCAAGGGAACCACAGTATCCATCTATCTGAGGCGATCCTGAAAATGCTGATATTGGGTTATGGGTGCTGTGCCGGCGCTTTTGCCTTTCCTGCCGATGCCGGGCCATCACGACCATTGATCAGCTGCTTTTCTTCCAGCAGCGGGGCCGGATCGATCAGATGGCGCTTGAGCCAGGATCTGGAAAATTTGCCTTCCAGGGCCAAAGACAGCAGTTCTGAAAAGTGAAAAATGGGAATCCGGTTTTCCGGCAGGCACCGGATCTCCAGGTTCAGATGGCACATGGCACAGGCGGTTACAATGCATTCCGCTCCGGTGGCAATGGCACCCCGCATGATGCGGTTCACCTGTTTTTCCGCAATTTCAGGCCGGCTGACGGACAAAAATGTGCCGCAGCACCGGGACATGAAGGACCAGTACACCGATTCCGCCCCCAGGGCTGCCATGGTTTTTTCGATCAGGCCGTGATGGTTTTTTTCCTTGTTCATATGGGGAGGCCTGGCCAGCATGCAGCCGTAATAGGGAGCGATTTTCAACCCCTTGAGCCGGCTGCCCAGCTCTTGGAAAATCCCTTCCTTGCTCATATCCGCCAAAAGTTCGAAAAAATGCACCAGCTTGAGATCCGGGTTGTAGGGCCGGTTGAACTGCTGTTCACATGTTTCCTGTGCTGCCAACTCAAACGGCGGTCAGCAGTTCAAGCGGATGAAATACCTGCCGGGTAAACACCTGCTGCAGCTGCATGCGGCAGGACAGGCAGTCGGTAATAATGGTCCGGCCGGATGCGGCGGCAAGCCGGTCAAACATGGGGCCGCCGATGGCAAGGGAATGGTCATGAAAATCGGTTTTAAATCCTAAGTGGCCCCCCATGCCGCAGCAGTGCATATCCCCGCCCACCGGGATGATGTCTGTGCCGGACAAAGACTGGATCATCTCCACATAGGGATGTCCGATATGCTGTTCCCGCTGGTGACAGGGGGCAAAATAGGCCAGGGGCTGGTCCGGTTCCTTCAGGGATATGGAAAGCTGTCCGGTTTTGTGACAGGCCAGCAGGTATTCTCCCAGATCCTGTACGTTCAGGGACAGATCAATGCGCTGCAGCGGATCGATGCTGGAAAAATATCC
>JAABTU010000047.1 GCA_011389715.1 Desulfotignum sp. | reverse complement strand
AAAAGGATCCAAAGTGATCAGGTCATTAAATCCCTGAAGAAACAGGATTTCCACAATATCCTGCCATGAAAGCCCACACATGGACAATACCAGCAATTGTTCCCTGACAGGGTTTGCAATCCTCAGATCCAGGCGTGATGTAAACCATTGTGCAATGGCAGATGTTTCTGCAGTCTGCCGGATAGACTGATATTTTCTGTCATACCATGCCTGCAGGCTCATGGCATTTTTACCATCATCATCAACACAGACGGATCCGGTGTGGCTAACCTTGTAATACCAGGAAACCGGTTTTTTCAGCTGCAAATTATCTATCAAAACAGGATAAATACTGGAAAAAAGATAAATATCTTCCAGCCCCTCAAATGGCTGGGCGCTGAACAGAAACATTTTGGGCTCTGATGGCAATCTGTTTTCCAGCTGTTTCAATGATGGTGCGATCATATTTCACCTTTTAGAATTTTCAATTTCCATTTGATTAATCTTTTTTTTGTTGCTATGGCAAACAAAAAATCATTATTAGCAAATGGGAATAATTCCTATCCTGGTAATAAAGACGTCATAATCTGGTTTTAATGACATGAATTTTAAAAATAGGTTCTAATTGATGAAAATGAACAAATCCATCCAATTCAGTTCCTTTCTGATGGACAAAGAATCAAAAACCATGACAGCCCGATACCTTTTCCAAAAAGGGCTTCAGGACCTGTTGACAGTGATGTGCGGAACGCTCATGGCGGACGTGGTCAGGCATCCAGCCAGAGCTGGCATTACCGGTCGATTTATCCAGGCTTTTTCCCGGCCGACCTTGGGAGGACTGCGGGAATTTGCCTTGTGGCTGAGTCAGGAAAATGCTGGCCGGCCCACCCAACGGCTGATGGAGTATATCAAGGAAGACAATAAAAATGGGTGGATCACAACCATGGTCCAGTTACGAAACAAATGGGCGCATCCAAAAGATGCATCTCCTGAAACCTTATTGAAGAAAGCGGAACATATGCTTGCCAAATCCCCGGACTTCACCCCTTTGGGTTGTTTTCACATTTCAGAAAAAGAAGTTTTGTTTGGAACATCAGAAAACTGCCAGATCAATGTATCCCCTTTTTTGTGGGTCCAGCAGGAATCCCTCAAGTATTTTTCTCACCTCAAAAACGATCAAACCCTGGCCTGTCAGGACAAAACAGCCCCTACACAACCGGAATTCAACAAACTCTGGCAAAAAATACGTCACGATGATCCAGCCCTTGCCAATGCAACGATCGAGGAGATCCATTACCGCATATCCCGGCGGAAATCAGATTATCAGAACGCCCAGGCCCCATGGTGGCTGAAAAAGGTCCTGAAAAAGGGAGCGATTGGCCTCATCACCGACTCAAAAGCACTGGATGGTATCGGCGCACATTTACGTCATTACTGGCCCGAAGCCAGCCTGCTGGATCTGACCCTTGAACCCGACGTCCCTCCATCAACAATTATGGCCACAGTTCTGGGGCTGTTTCATCCGCCGGACATTGCGGACCTTGTCTCATGGGTGGATTCGGATCATAGAACGGCCGTCATTCTTCGTGCCCAAACAATTACCACCCGGGATATGGGTCACATTCTTTTCTGGCTGGCAGACCTGTATGATGCGGGGCTCAACAATCAAATGCGTATTTTTATCGGGCGCTCCCAAGAGATGCTGGAGCAGGATTTCATATATCTGGAAGAACGGATGCCCGATGACATGGACAAACTTTTAAGATACCCGCCCGGCATCGAACCCCGCACGCTTAAGGAGTGCCTGTGGGCGTTTGATCAAAAAAAATATTACTGGCCGATTTAAGGGTATCAACCGACCTTACAGGAAACCTGCCATGACCTTATCTTTGGAACAGAAAAACATCTTGAAATCCAGCGCGGAGAACTACCCCTTCCCCATTGCCTATGCCTGCCAACAATATGTGGTTGAATCACCACAGGATCCCTGGCGATCGTGGGAACTGCTGTCCCGGAACATTCTCCAGTCTGTGCTGCAGTACATGTCCCACCTGCTGTTGTCGGACCTTATTGCCATGGGAGAAAAACCACCCCACTTGTTTCATCACATCCAGGGGATTCTGAGCCGGCCCTTTGCCGGGCATTATGTCGGGTTTTTGAGAGAAACCGCCCTGCATTACGAGAAACAGGGGCTTGGCAGCGCATTACCGGAACTGGTGGACTTCATAGCAGAGGCTGAAATACACTGCACCAAACTGGAACAAAGAAACGGGCTGATAGCGCAGCTTGTGGAATACCGGAATGCCTTTGCCCACGGCAAGGTGGTCAACCAGGCCAATATCGAAAAAACCGCCCAAACCGTTCTGGAGCTGACCCTGTTTCTTTTGCAGGAAATCCAATTTTTGACCCGTTATCCATTGCACATGGAAGATGGCAGGGAACTGATGGGCCATTCCCCTCCAGGGCTGGACCGACAGGCAAAGCCTTTGCTGGCGGTATCAGCCCAAGCGACAGTTCTCAGACCGCTGCTGTTGAAACTGTCAGGCAGCGATTTGGCCCTGCTGGAAGATGTGGACATCACCAAACCCCGAATGGTTTACCGCGGGGCAAAAACGTATCACAGCTTCACCAAAAAACAATTGAAAAAAGGGGATCCCGCCCTGATTCTGGAGGCGTTAAAGGAGAGTCTGGCAAGGGTTCGTTCCACAGAAGCGCTGCTGCCCCGCCCCAACTGGGATGATTTTGTTCAAAGAGCCGATCTGATTTCACAAAGAACCGATTATGAATATGGCATCGGGCACAAATATGATTCGAAATTGTATGTCCCCTCACCTGAATGGGAAGGGGAAAACGGGCGACTGACCCGTTTTTTGAACAGTGATAAAAGCCTTCTGGCAATCAGTGGACACCAGGGGACCGGCAAATCCGCTCTGGTTGCTCACATGGCCAGGGCCTGCCGGGAAAAAGGACATGCAGTTCTGTTTATCAACGCACAGCGGCTCACTTATGCAGATGTCAAATGGTCTGAAAACCCTGTGCCCGGCTTTCTGGAAAACCAGCTTCATTATGCCGCAGGACTTGATACCAAAGGCATGCAGCGGTTGGCCAAACAAGCCCCGCCCGAAAAAAAAATCATCATTTTTTTCGATGCCATCAATGAAGTGGACTCCATTAAAAATAAATGGAACCCTTTCCGGGCACTGGAGGAGATCCTGAACTGGTGTTGCCCCGCGTCTCACCCAAACCTGAAATTCATCCTTTCCTTCCGCTTGGATTTATATGAGACATATGAATATTTAAAACCAGATACCCTGCCTGCAAACATACAAGCCATCAGTTTTCAGGGTTCCAATACAAATCATCCCTGGGTTCATGATCTGGAACCGTTTAATGACAGCCAGGCCAAAGCCTTGTATAAAAAACTGCAAAACCTGCCGGACCGCTGTATGGCACCTGCCATGGACTGGGCCTATCTTCAGGAGCAGATGGGTGATCAGTTCAAGCAATACATTGAAAATCCCTTATTGTTTGCCATTTTTCTACAGGCCCATCATCAGTCTGACAAAATTCTTTGCAGAGACCAGGAATCCCTTTTCCTGACTTATGCCGACCAACTTACCGGTAGAATGGAATCTTCAGCCCGACCCTGGTGGCGAAAAGTCTGGGAGTTCATCAAAAACGGCAATATCACACCCAAAGAGATGTTTCTGGTGGACTGTGTCCAGCGTATGGCCAAAAACGGATCTGCCGCATTTCTGGTAGACCAGCTAAACCCCCGGAACAAACAGGACAGACGTATCCTCAATTTTTTATCCAAACGCCCTGAAAAAGATCTGACGGACCTGAGGGAGGGCAGGCTTCTGACCCTGGAAAATATTGAAGTAAGACGAAAAAACACTGAAACAGCGACGCGCCGGGTAAGTTTTACAGGGGAGCTCATGGCAACTGCGTTGGATGGGATAGCTCCAAGATTAGAAAAACTGAAAAAATTCAGATTTGGAGTTGCCGGGACTTTAGCATCCTTTACATTGACAGCCTTATTGTTAACTGTAATTAGAAAATCATTATTTAAATTTGGTTTAACTTTAGGTACTATTGATTGGGGAGGATTAACTGATCGCCATATAAAGACAAAAACATTTGTACTTGAACAATTGATATCACCCACATCCTTTGCTCAAATCGTTAACCCTATTACCGTTTTGTCTGTCTTTGTTTTTATTGTAATAGTTTCAGTAATATGTGATTTTTTTACAAAAGTTCATACTAAAAATAGTGGACTATTAAATTATGGATGCGATCACGAATTCAGTACAACATCAATAAAAAATATCAATAAAATTGCTACTATTCTACTTTTTCCGTTTATTTTCTCTTCGGTATTTGGCCTTGATTTTTTGGGTTTAGGTCTATTTGATTTCTCTATTAACTTTTTAGTTATTATATGTTTGCCACCATTATCGTTTCTATTCTATTTTCTTACACCATCCGGGTGGGCAAAATTTACAAATACATCAAATTTCTCAATTCCGTTTTTGGTATTTAAAAATTATGCCAAAGGACAAAAGACCTATTGGGAGAGTGGCTTTGCCAAATCAGTAAGCTCATTTAATTTTAGAATCACTTTTATTGTTTATACTGTTTATGCACTATTGATTATATTTCTATTAATTATTTACACACCACCTCTTATAAAAAACACATCACTATCATTAAGTCTTATTGAATTAGAATGGTTTAAAGGGTTAATGACATATCCATATGGCTATAGCTATTATCTCAATAGACATGCGCTAAATATTAAAATATGTATAACTTTGACTATATTTCTTGCGCTGTTTGCTATACTAGGATGTTGCTATACCGAAAGCACAAAAATCAATTCTAAACGATATAAAATAATTTTATCTGTGATATCCGTTTTTCCTCACAAAAAATCAATATACCAGTATATTATTCCATATTATATTTTTTTTATCCTACTGACTTTTCTTTATTTTTGGGTTGATCATTTCCAACCCTTTGACAAACTGTTTCAAACAGAAAAGCCAACTAACAATACGATTGTTTCAAAACCTCATAATTTTCCAATAATTCAAGATGGAAAACTTGATCTGCAAGGACATCATCTGACCAGTGAAGAGATTCAATTTATCGCGCATAATCCCCACATTAAAACCCTGATACTCCCTGACCAGAAGGACTTGGCCATTGATTTGCAACACCTTTCAATCAGTCAGCTTTATGGCCGGCCGGACAGTTTTGTCAACCTATCTCATGTCCGCCCGGAAAAGATTCAAGAGGCTTTGTTGGTCCTCTATAACCCGGAAGATTGGCTGCGGTCACTGCCAGAAGATGACATTTATGCATTCAACCAAGTGGGCATTCAAGGATCCGTTTCTGACTTATCCGGTTTGCGAGCCTTTCCCTGGCTCCAAACTGTCTCTATCGATGAAGAATATGCAGCTGCTGCAATACCAACAATGCCGACGTTATGGAACAACCTGGAACTTATTGTTAATTCAGAAAACCATCCCAAACTTGACTGGATGACCCCGGAAACTGCCAGTTATATTATCACCCTGAAACAGTCCCCTACACGGTTCACACAAAATCTGGAGCTGTTGGAACGAGTAATCCTCAATGGGGACCAACTTGATCTGACAATTTTACAGCGTTTGAAAACAGCGAAAACAATCATTATTGAAATTTCTTTTCCCAAAGAACGGAGTTGGTATTTGCATTTGCAGAATTTACTGAAAAATGAACTAAACCAGCTCCGGGTTTTTGGTCTTTCCATGGGGAGTGCCAAACAGGGGAATGCCCCATTGGATTTCCTAAGGATTAAAAAAGGATTTTTTCTTGAAGACACACCTGAAGAATTTGCAAATCATCGTATCGAATCCTGTCTGAATGGAGAAATAAATGAATGTGCATGGAACGAAACATATTATTTCCTGCAGCAGTTTATTGATGAACAAATGAAAAGCCGTTTTGGAAAACTGCCGGACAATTTACAAGATAAAATTGATGGTGCAGATGTCCATACTTTACTGAAACTAAGGGATATCATTCAAGGACCTGAAATTGAAATTGAAAATAAATTAATTGAGGCACTGGAAAAATATTAGGATCCCTCACTGTTTCGAAACAAACGGGCTGTTACAAAAGCTGCTGCCAGCCCGGGCAAGCCGATAAAAACCATGTGGGAATTGGCAGCGGAGATCCAGGTCATGGGTTGGCCCATGACCGGCAGGAATCCCAGGACATTTCCCCAGGAAAGTCCCCACTGGGCCACATGAACCCAGGCCAGAAGAAACAACACCAAAGCCAGCAGTTTGCCGGTCTGCCGCAGGCTGAAATGGTCGGCATCTTCAGCCAGACGCTCGGTCCGGCGGCTGATGCGGAAAAGCAGCAGCACATACAGGATCTGGCAGCCGGCCAGGGCCAGGCCGGCAAACCAGCCGAACTTGTAAAGGATAAAGCTTAGAATAAAATCATCCTGTACTGCCGGCAGCCGGTAAACAGACTGGTTTTTCCCGAAAAAAGATGCTTCCGCCCCGGTCCAGCCCCCAAAGCCGGCCAGCTTGAAGGAATTGAGCACCTGGGCCCCGGAATGGGGGTGCTCCCACGGGCTGGCCCATACCTGGAACCGGTCGGTCTGGGGAAACCACGACGGAATGGTATGCGGCTGGGTATACATCCGGTACCCGATCAGGCAGACTCCCAGCAGCAATCCTGCCACCAGCATCCGCCACACCCCTTTGGAAGATGTGGTTTTCCAGGGATGAGGGGCCACCTGCCAGATCCAGGCCACAAAAAGAATCCCCATGATCACCAGCGGAGACAGATCACGGACCCCCAAAAGTGTCACAAAAAGGGCCAGGAATGCCAGGGCCAGGACCATGAAAATGTCCATCACAAATCGCACCGGCCGGGCCTGGTAACGGTCTGAATGGTACCGCCGCAGTTCACTCAGGTGCAGACCGGCAAACGCCGCCACCATGACAAAAAACAGTTTGGCTGCTTCAGATGGCTGGAATCCCCACAACCCCCCTTCCCAGCCCCAGAAAAGCTGGAAAACCATCAATGCTATCCCGCCGGTAACCAGTCCTTTTCTCAAAAGACCGGCGCGCCGGGACTCACCAGCGGCAAAGGCCTGGAGCAAATAAGATATCTGATCATCGGTGAACAGGGTCAATCCCATAATGGTTATGGCGGCAAGGGTCATGACCGCCATGTGTTTTTCAGCAAAAGTAATCCAGTAAAACGAATCCGACCCGGCCCCAAGCTGGAGAAGGCTTATTGTGCCGATACCGCAAAAAAACAGGGCGACTGCCCAGATCCACCCGAAAGTTCTGTTCAACCGGCCGCTGACTGCCAGAAAAACGGTGGCCAGAGTCCACGCCGTCCATTGCAGGCCGGCCAGCATCCGCAGATCCGCATCCCCGGTCCGCCAGATACCGGCCAGCAGCCAGAAAACGGACAGCATGGCAGCCATTATCCCCAGTTTGAAGGCCAGGGGCTGAAACGCTTCTCTTCTGGCCCCTTTGACCCATGCATGATGAAACACCACACCGGTACAAGCCAGACAGACAAGCACCAAGCCGGATATCCAGGCCACTGAATGCTTTTTCAGCCAGGCCGGCAAAGACAGCCCACCACCGATCCAGGACCGTTGCGTTATCTGCTGCTGTATGCCGGGATCATCTGCCGCAGCAATCACTGAATCCCCCGGCCACACATGGGCACGGGCCACCGCGGTCAGAGTCAGGCGGGTTTCATCAAACGCCACCCG
>JAABTU010000046.1 GCA_011389715.1 Desulfotignum sp. | reverse complement strand
CCTTCATTATCTGTCTGTATCATCTTTAAGCATTTGTCTTTATCTTACCATGATTCTGGATCAGCCAATATTATTCCTGTCCTGTGGTTTCTTTTGATGCCGGGATCTCATCATCAGATGCTGGTTCTTCTGATGCCTGCTCTGCATCCTTGTCATCACCATCCGGCTCTTTTTCAGTTATGGTACTATTACCAATAATAAGATCAACTGCCTTTTTTTCAAGCTGGGAGTGTCTGTAATATTCCAGCTGCTTGGGATCCATCTTGAAAAAATTTTTTATGGCATCCACAGTGGCATTCATTCCTCTGGCCATCTCCTCCAGGCTTGCGTCCATCTCCTCATCAGTGAGATCCAGTTCTTCCTGGGTGATGATTTTATCCAGAATCAGATGCCGCCTGGCCTGTTTCTCCGCCACATCCCGGTACTGGCTAAAAAGGATATCACGGCTGAGCCCTTCTTGTTCAAGGCTGGTATTGTTGGCTGCATATGCCTGTTCCGCCTCACTGACTATGCCGTTAAGTTCTCCTTCGATCATGGCTTCAGGCACTTCAAATGAATATTTTTCCAGCAGGTGCTGAAAAATCTGTTCACTGAGTTCATGTTTTATGCGCTGCTGGTTTCCTTTGTCCAGATTGTCCCGGATGGAATCTTTGACTTCCTGCAGGGTTTCAAAACTGCCAAGGTCTTTTACCAGATCATCATTGATCTCCGGCAGAATTTCCTCCTGGATCTCTTTGAGGGTGACCTTGTACAAAATGGTTTTTCCCTTAAGGTTTTCATCCGAATGGTCTTCAGGATACCCGACTGCAATCTCCAGATCCTGGACAGGTACACTGCCGATCAATTTCTCAGAAAATTCTTCGGGCAATGCGCCCTTGCCGATGCCATACAGATAATTTTCAATCTTAGGGGTATGTTCGAATGGTTCATCATCGACAAATCCCTGGTAATCGATCAGGACAAAATCATTTTCTTTGACAGGCCTGCTTTCTTCCACAGTCTGTTTTTTTGCCATGGTCCGCTGGATCATATGGATCTGCCCGTCAATTTCAGCATCAGAAACCGCATACCGGTTCTTTTCAAGGGATATTCCCTTGAAATCGATATCTTCCAGTTCAGGCTTTACCTCTACGGTAATATCAAATGCATAGCCAGCGTCCGGATCCAGATCCGGCGGATCCATCTGGGGACCGCCCACAATGTTCAGGTCATGTTCCTGAATAGCCTCAATAAAAGAATCCTGGATCAGGCGGGGAGCAACATCAGCATGGACCTCTTTGGAAAAACGGTTCTCCAGCACTTTTCTGGGAATTTTGCCTTTCCGAAACCCTTTGATATCTGCCTTTTTTTTCAGCTCGTTGTATGCCTTGTCAAGTTCTTTTGCAACTTTTTCTTTGGGGATTTCAAAAGAGAGTACTTTTTTTACACTGCTCTTGTCTTGAATTTTTACCTGCATGTTTTTGTCCTGTTACATTCCGTTATTAATGACCATTTTCAAACAATTTGTGCAAAATTTTCAGATTACTGCCATATATACCAGATTATATTACACAAAACCATTTAACAAAGTTAACTAAAATAACGCTTATCCCTGCCGGTGTCAAGAAAATTGCCCAAACAACTTGGATTTTCGCCATAATCCGGCTGCAGTGTCATTCACCCGGAGGCCACACAGGACCGGTCTGAAAAAAATATCTTGCATTGTAATGCCCCAAATGGTAAATGATTTGGTTATGTTAAATTATCCGGGGCGTAGCGCAGCCTGGTAGCGCGCCTGCTTTGGGAGCAGGATGTCGGAGGTTCAAATCCTCTCGCCCCGACCAGATAGTTTGTTTGTGCATACCTTTTAGCGGATTTTGTCCAGGACAGCACTGAGATATTATGGTATTTCTCACCGCAATGCTTGTCATCATCATTATCTACTATCTACAGGCAGATGGCCTGATATATGCCACCATCGTTGCTCTGATTGCCGAACTTCTGAATATTTTCATGGCCCATGCATTGACAAAATCTGTTGAAAAAAAAATGCGGGCACGTATCCGCAAACTTGTAGACGGCTACAGCAAGCGCATCAAGGCAAACCGGAAAACAATCCAGAACCTTGAAAGAATCCAGGAGGAATCTGTCAAAAAACTGTATAATGCCAATGTCAAAATAAAAGAATATGAAGCCCGGCTGGACGTCCTGGAAAAATCATCCCCTGATATTGCAGAAGCCCCGCAGTATCCGGCACCGGAAAAATCGCCCTCAGAAACCAGCACCCCGACGCCACCGCCAATGGACACACCATCAGAAAAAAACTCAGGGAGAAACCAGGTGTATTCAGATCTGCCATCCGGCTCAAACCGCAAAAAACTGCCCCTGTAGCCTACAGACCCGGCCGGCAAAAATAGCCTATTGGTTATAAATTCTAATTCTTGTAATTTTCCCTTCTTTGTCCAAATAGGCAACCCCTTTGGCAAGGGGCTTGCCTGAATCAGCATCGGTGATCTCAATCTGTCTTTCGTATACAACAGCAGTGGGCTTTTCAGTTTTTACCTCTTTGGCTGCTTCTGCATCCTGGCTTTGCGCTGTTTCCCCCTGCCGTTCTTTTGATATGGACTTGCGCAGTTCATGCCGCTCAGCAACCAGACTTGAAAAACCCGGGTACGGGTCTTCTTTTTCATCACAGGCAGCCAGTATGACAAGCATGCCCAAACATCCGATATATAGTGTTATTTGCTTAACTGACAGCATACCTTTTCCTGCCGTTTTCCTTGCTATACTGCCTGTTCCACTGTGAAGCGTCTGTTAAGGCGCATGGTCGTAAACAGGCTGTAAACATCCTTGGTTACATTGATCACCTGCAGTTTGCGGCTGGACTGGCCCAATGTGTTGTGGGCGGCAATGATAACACCGATGCCGACAGAATCAACCATTCCAACACCGGCCAGATCAATGGTCAAATCCCCCTGGGATGAATCAATAGTGGATAATAGATCTGCTTTGAAAGTTTCTGCCATGGAAGCGACAATGTCCGTACCAGGCCTGATAATTGTCCGGCCATCAATATTCACTATTTCGCTCATCATTTTTGTCTCCTGTGTCACCCAATCACCCAAAAGCAACCACCATTACACAAACATTTTTGTGTAATGGCCCTACTGGATTTATATATATATATTGTAATAGCATTATTTTATCGCAAAACCATTTGAAACTCAAACATTAAATTTGTTTGAAATATTTTCTCGTGAAGATTTTCAGATTGCACTTGAAAAAACAGTACAGATTTAATATATATTGCTTCCGGCTGGCAGGCCGGGTACTGGGTGATTCTGATCGGTCGCCTTGTAACAGAAGGCCATGAACCTCGTCAGGTCCGGAAGGAAGCAGCGATAAGTGATCTCTTCTGTGTCATGGATCGATCCCGGTCATGCAATTTTCCCATAACCACCTGCCAGCCGGTTCTTTTTTTCTTTTGTGTCCGCCATTTTTTATATCTTGACATGCTTTTAAACAGACTTACTTTTCAGCCATAATTTATGGAAATCATACCATTTGCCGTTTGAAAGTAAGGAATTTTTGGACCAGGAGAAAAAATTGGCACTTAAAGATAAAACCAAAGACAAAAACCAGAAACCAGAAGAGGCGCCCAAAGAAGACGCTGCAAAATCAGCTGAGGCCCAAGCCGATACCGGAGAAACAAACAATGTCCAGCAAAAAGATATTGCATCATTGGAAGAAGAGCTGTCCATTGAAAAGGATCGTTTTGTGCGGCTTTCGGCTGAATTTGACAACTACAGGAAAAGAAAGCAGCGGGAAATTGACGAATTTAAAAAATTTGCCACTGAGACCGTCTTCAAGCAGTTTCTATCGGTTGTGGATAATCTCGAAAGGGCCATTGCATCTGCTGAGAGCAACAATGACCATGAAAGCCTGCTGGAAGGGGTAAAAATGACCCACAAGGAAATTTTGAAAATTTTCCAGGCCTTTAATGTAAAAACGGTGGAGGCCGAAAATCAGGAATTTGACCCCAATTTCCATCAGGCAGTCACCCAGAAGGAAACTGACGACGTTCCTGAAAACACGGTAACCAATGTCCTGCAAACCGGCTACGTGCTCAATGACAGACTGATCAGACCCGCTATGGTTGTTGTTTCGAAAAATACGAAAAATGAGACCGGCGAACCAAAAGAAAATTAAAGATATCTTGGAGGAAATGTTATGGGTAAAATAATTGGAATTGATCTTGGAACAACCAACTCCTGTGTTGCCATCATGGAAGCTGGTGGAGAAGCAAAAATCATCACCAACGCAGAAGGCGGACGGACCACCCCGTCCATTGTTGCCATCACTGAAGGCGGGGAACGCATTGTGGGTCAGACTGCCAAACGCCAGGCCATTACCAATCCGGAAAATACGGTATTCGGTGTAAAGCGGCTCATAGGTAGAAAATTCAAATCAAAGGAGGTCCAGAGCGACATCCCCAATCTGCCCTATAAGATTGAAGCGGCATCCAACGGCGATACGCGGATCAACCTGCGGGGAAAACAATACAGCCCTGCTGAAATATCCTCGTTCATTCTGGCCAACATCAAAAAAACCGCTGAAGAATACCTGGGTGAAGAGGTAAAAGAAGCTGTCATTACCGTGCCGGCATATTTTAATGACAGCCAGCGACAGGCCACCAAAGATGCAGGCAAGATTGCCGGATTGGAAGTCAAACGGATCATCAACGAACCGACAGCAGCGTCTCTGGCATACGGCCTGGATAAAAAAGGCGAAGAAAAAATTGCGGTCTTTGACCTGGGCGGCGGCACCTTTGATGTCTCCATTCTTGAGATTGGAGACGGCGTGTTTGAAGTGAAATCCACCTCAGGGGATACCCATTTAGGTGGTGAGGACTTTGACCTGCGGATCATTGAGTATATCGCCAATGAATTCAAAAAAGACCAGGGCATTGATGTCCGTTCCGACAAAATGGCGCTGCAGCGTCTCAAAGAGGCGGCGGAAAAAGCCAAAATGGAATTGTCCAGTTCAACGGAAACCAGCATCAACCTGCCCTTTATCACAGCAGATGCCTCCGGTCCCAAGCACCTGGATGTCAGACTGACCCGGGCAAAACTGGAATCTCTGGTGGCTGATCTTCTGGACAATCTGGAAGGTCCCTGTAAGGTGGCATTGAAAGAAGCAGGTGTGGGCTCCGGTACTGTGGACGAAGTTGTTCTGGTGGGCGGCATGACCCGCATGCCGGCTGTTCAGGAGCGGGTGGAAAAAATATTCGGCAAAAAGCCCCACAAGGGGGTGAATCCGGATGAAGTGGTTGCCATGGGTGCCGCTGTACAGGCCGGTGTGCTGCAGGGGGATGTCAATGATGTCCTGCTCCTGGATGTAACCCCGCTGTCTTTGGGTATTGAAACCCTGGGCGGTGTCATGACCAAACTCATAGAAAAAAACACCACCATCCCCACCAAAAAGAGTCAGGTGTTCTCCACTGCTGCGGATAACCAGCCTGCGGTTTCCATCCACGTGCTCCAGGGAGAACGGGAGATGGCGACTGACAACAAGACCCTGGGCCAGTTTGAACTGGCCGATATACCCCCGGCACCCCGGGGTGTTCCCCAGATTGAGGTATCCTTTGATATTGATGCCAATGGTATTGTCCAGGTTTCAGCCAAAGACAAGGCAACCGCCAAGGAACAGTCCATCCGCATCACCGCTGCTTCCGGTCTTTCAGACGATGAAATTGAAAAAATGGTAAAAGATGCGGAAATGCATGCAGAAGAGGACAAAAAGCGACGGGAACTTGTGGATACCAAAAACCAGGCGGAAGCATTGGTGGACCAGACGGAAAAAACCCTGAAAGAACATGGTGACAAAGTGGATGCAGACACCAAAAAGGGTATTGAATCTGCTGTAGAAGCCTTGAAACAGGCCAAAGAATCCAGTAATGTGGACGATATAAAACAGAAAATTGAGGCCCTTTCCCAGGCCTCACATAAACTGGCTGAGGTCATGTATCAGCAGGCATCTTCTTCCCAGGAAGGCCAGTCAGGCGCCGGTGATGCCGGTGCCCGGCAGGCGGATGATGATGTGGTGGATGCCGATTTTGAAGAGGTCAATAAGGACAAGTAACGCTTCCCAAACATTGGGTTGAATATAATCCTGCCGTGGTCTATTATAAAGATCCGGCAGGATTTTTTTTACCATAAAGCCAAAAGAAAAAGGGTAATACAGCGTTTATGCGCATCACAGAAATACTGGCTGAAAACAGCAGGCTGTACAGGGATGAAATAGCACTGGTGGAGCGGATACCTGCCAGTGAAACCAGAAAAGAACTGACCTGGCACCAGTTTTACACCACTGCCTGCAAGCTGGCCAACGCCCTTCAGCACAGCGGCATCAAAAAATCAGATACAGTGGTACAGCTTATGACCAACAGCCTGGAATGGCTGCCCATCTATTTTGGTATCCTGTATACCGGTGCCTGGGCAGTGCCGTTGAACTTCCGGTTTGAATCAGACAAAATCCTTTTGTGCGCAAACACCGCAGCACCCAAAGCCTTTATATTTGGAGAAGAATTTATTCAGCGCATTGAAGCCATTCGCAGTGCCCTGGCATCCAGTGTGCGCCTGTGGATTTTTACAGGCCCCAGAGAATCCTGTCCGGAATGGGCATATCTTTTTGATGACTTTGTCCAGGACCAGAAAGGCCATATGCCGCCGGATGTTTCCATGAAAAATGACGATGATGCAGCGCTGTACTTCACCTCCGGCACCACCGGCACCCCCAAGGCGGTACTGCTCACCCACAAAAATCTGAGCCATGCCTGTGAAGTGGAAAACAGTCACCATGGCCAGACCCATGAGGATATATTTTTGTGCATACCGCCTTTGTATCACACCGGCGCCAAGATGCACTGGATGGGCTCTTTTCTGGTGGGGGGCAAGTGCATCCTGCTCAACGGGGTTAAACCGGAATGGATTTTTGAAACGATTTCTGAAGAACGTTGCACCATTGCCTGGCTTCTGGTTCCCTGGGCCCACGATATTCTCATTGCCATAGAAAACAAGACCCTTGATCTGTCACACTATCATCTGGACCAGTGGCGGCTGATGCATTCCGGGGCCCAGCCCGTTCCCCCCAGCCTTGTCAAAAGATGGCAAAAATACTTTCCAGGTCAGGGATATGACACCAACTACGGCCTTACCGAATCCACCGGACCGGGCTGTATCCACCTGGGCCTTGAAAACAACCACCTCATCGGTCCCATAGGCAAAGCAGGCCACGGGTGGGAGGCAAAGATTGTGGACAAGCAGGGCAACCATCTGTTCGGCAACGAAACCGGTGAATTGATCGTGCGGGGGCCGGGGGTGATGAAAGCCTACTATAAAAACCCGGAAGCCACCGAAAAAACCCTTCACAACGGATGGCTGCGCACCGGTGATCTGGCCAGGTACGACAAGAACGGATTCATCTGGCTGGTGGACCGGAAAAAAGACATGATTATCTACGGAGGAGAAAATATTTACCCCAATGAAATTGAAAATTTCTTTCTTGGCCATGAAAAAATCAAAGATATTGCTGTTATCGGCGTGCCGGATGAGCGCTTAGGGGAAATCCCCGCAGGCATCATCAGCGTCAAGCCGGACTGCATGATCTGTGAAAATGATATTCAGGAATTCCAGCAGGCCTTGCCCCGGTACAAACGTCTGAAAAAAATTTTTTTCGGGGATGTCCCCCGCAACCCCACCGGAAAAATTGAAAAACCCAAGCTGCGGCGCCTGTATGCGGAAGACAAACGAAAAGACCTGCAAAAACTGC
>JAABTU010000045.1 GCA_011389715.1 Desulfotignum sp. | reverse complement strand
CATGAGGCGGTGATGACTGCGGCAGGCGAGGGCATTTCTGCGGCAGCTTTCAGCTCCATGATGCTGTCCCCGTTTCCGGAAAAGCAGGTGACAGCCTTTGCCGGCCGGTGCCAGAAGATCCTGATCCCGGAACTCAATTACACGGGCCAGTTTGCCGACTTTGTCACAAAAATCATCAAGCGGCCGGTGGAGCGGCTCAATTTTATTACCGGACGGCCCATGGCAGCAGAAGATATTGTGGAAAAAATGAGGGAGATGATATGAACACCGTACCAACCGATGCAATAAAATCAGGGTCTGTGCAATCCGGACCGGATCATCCAGCATTGTCCGATCCGGGAACTGAACCCGGAACTGAACCGGAAACTGCAGTAGGAAAGACCGCGGAAACTGAAACAGGAAATGCAGCAGAGACTGAGCAGGCCGGGTACCTGGATGAAAAGCTTGCACAGGTGCGAAAAAAGGATTTTCTCAAGTACCGGTCCCCGGACCTGCCCACCTGGTGTCCGGGGTGCGGATATTTCGGTATCATGGATGCCTTTTACAAAGCCTGCCGGGAACTGGACCTTGCGCATGAAAACATCTGTGCCGTATCCGGCATCGGCTGTTCCGGACGGACCCCGGTTTTCATCAATTCCTACGGGTTCCACACCCTGCACGGCCGGTCCATTCCCGTGGCCACAGGGCTGAAGCTTGCCAGAGAAGACCTTACGGTTTTTGCCATGGCCGGGGACGGGGATGCCCTGGGGATAGGCGGGGGACACCTGCCCCATGTGGCCCGCAAGAACATCGACATCACCTTTATTTTGTTTGACAATTCCATTTACGGGCTCACCAAGGGGCAGTCCTCTTCCACCACCCCCTATGAAACAAAGACCAATTCCCATCCTGTGGGCAATCCGGACACGCCCCTGAACCCCATCAAACTGGCCCTGGCCTACGGCAGTTCATTTGTGGCAAGAGGGTATGCCGGTGATCCGGAAGGCATGAAAGCGCTTATCAAGGCCGGGACCCTGCACAGGGGATTCAGTTTTATCCAGATTCTCACCCCCTGTGTGACCTTTGACAAGACCAACCGAACCTGGAAAGCGCTCAAGGAGAATGTCTGTTCGTTAAACCAGCATACACCGGCACCTGACAACATGGAAAGTGCCATGCGGGCCGCGGAAAATGAGCCCTACGGGGTGGGGATATTTTTTCAGGACAAAGAGCGTCCCAGCTACCAGGACATTTTGCGGCAGATGCAGAGCGCAAAATAAGGATCAGCAGCCAGGGGGTGAAACCTATCCGTTTTCAAGTTCTGAGAGCAGCTGCTTTGCATGGTCTGCCCCGTCAAATGTATCGCTGATTTCCAGGGCTTTTTTCAAAGCATCCATGGCCGGCTGCCTGTCGCCTTTTTTGTGATAGGCCATCCCCAGGTGATAATTGACAACAGGATTGTCCGGTATTTTTTTCACACTGTCTAAAAATTCAATCACGGCATTGCCATAAAGGCCTTTTTTATAATAGGCCAGTCCCAGGGTGTCCATGATGCCGGGGTCTTCCGGCAGTTTTGATTTGGCAATGCGGGCCAGGCGCAGGGCCTCATCATACTGGTCTGTGGTGGTGGTGAGCAGCAGGTAGGCCAGGTTGTTGGCCGCCGGGGCAAATTCCGGGTTGATTTCCAGGGCTTTTTTATAGTGGGCTGCTGCCGTATCATGGTCCCCGGTGCTGTCGTGGATGGTGGCGATCATCATGTGGGGCATGGGCAGACCGGGATTTTTTTCCAGGACGGTTTCATAGTGGGCAATGGCTTTTTCCCTGTCTCGTTCAGACAAAGCAATTTTTGCCAGCATGTCATAGGGAGGCAGATAATCCGGGTGGGCTGCAACCGCCTTTTCCAGTGACAGTTCCGCATTTTTCACCTCTTTTTGGGCCATAAAAATATTGGCCTGCATGGTGTGCACTACTGCTGTCATGATTGTATTTTCAGCTTTTTCATAGATGGCCAGCTGGTCGCGGCACAGCTGGTGGGCTTTCTCAAACTCTTTTTGGGCCAGACTGATCCGTACCAGAAGGGAAAACACATCAATGAGCTGGTTGTTGATTTCCCGTGCATCAGACAGATGCCTTTCTGCCGCATCAAAATCCTGGAGCCCGGCCTTGAGCAGCCCAAGCTGGTAATGGCCGGTGGGATTTTCCGGCTGCCCCTGAATCAGTGACAAAAGGTCTGTTTCCGCTTGCTTGAACTGCCGCAGCCCCATATGGGCCTTTGCCCGGATCAGTTTCAACCGGTAGTTGTCCGGGTCCAGGGCCAGGGCATCTGTTGCCGCATCCTGGGCAAGTGCAAAGGAGCGTTCCTGCAGATAGATATCTGCCAGCAGCATCCGGGCCTTCAGGTATCGGGGGTTCAGTTCAACCGCCCTGGCAATGGCTGATTTTGCACTGTCATAATTGCCGGTGCCGATATATCCCATGCCTTTGAAATAATGGACCCGGGGCTCATTGGGTTCCTCTTTTTCCAGCTCACTTAAAATTTTCAGGGCGTCGGAAAACGCTTTTTTATAGATCAATACTTCACTTTTCAGCATTTTTGCAGGCACATACCCGGGGCGCTCGGAGAGCATCTGGGCAATCAGTTTTTCAGCATCATCCATGTTCCTTTCAGAATAATGAAACCGGGCCATGGTGGTTTTCAAAGAGATATTATCCGGGTTTTCCGTCAGGGCCGCTTCATAGATTTTCAGGGCATCATCCTTGCGGTCGGTTTTTTCATAAAACCGGGCAAGGACCATCCTGGGTTTGAGGTCTTTTGGATCTGCCTGCATTGCCCGGGTATAGGTTTCTTCAGCAAGATCTGTTTTGTTCTGGTTCAGATACAGGTTGCCCAGCATGATAAGGGGCTCCGGGTTATCCGGTGTGATTTGGGCTGCCTGCTTCAACTGCTGTTCCACTTTGGTGATATCTTGCTGCCGCAGGTAAAAACTGATGAGCACCATCCGGACACCAAGATTTTCCGGGTGCAGGTCCACTGTTTTGCGCAGCAGGCCTTCTGCAGCCTGGTTTTCTTTGTTGAATACATGGATTCTGGCCTGGTTCTGCATGGCCAGAATGTTTTCCGGTTCTATGGCAAGCACCTCTTCATACAGGGAAAAAGCCTTGTCAAACAGTTGTTTCTGCATGAAAATCTGGGCTTTCACCAGCATGGCTTCCGTGTTTTCGGGCTCTTTTTCAAGGACAAAGGAGATTTTTTCCATGGCCTGTTCCGGCTGCTTGCCCAGAACCAGAAATTCCGCAATCTTAAGATTTGCTTTCACATCCTGTTCATTGAGCTGCAAAATCTTGTTATAAACGGAAAACGCCTCTTTTGGCCGGCCCCGTTTGAGCATGTTCTTTGCCAGCAGGTGGTATCCGTCCACAAATTCAGGATCTATGCCTAGTGCATTTTTCAGCTCAATTTCAGCTTTGCCGTATTCTTGGCTGTCATAATAGGCTGTGGCTTTTTCATAATAGGCTTCTTTTTTCTCATCATCAGACCGGCATCCCAAAAGAGAAACAGCGATAAACACAACACACCAGAATCCAAACAAAGATTTCATCTGTCTTTCCTTATATTTGTTTTCTTCAAAGTCTTGAATATACATTTGTCATATGCTAATGATTTGTCAACAAAAAGTGTGATATCGTTGAAAAAATCAGTCAGCAAAAAGAGATCAGGTTGAAACTTCCGCATATTTTACTGCTACTTTTCATGTGTATACTGCTCCAGTATTCACCATGTCACGCTTTTTTCTGCGCTGAGGACCCGTCTGAAGAATTACGCATTGACCATACACCATATGAAAGGCCAGTTCAAGGCAATAATCCTTTAACAGATGCTTCCTTGAAACTGTATGACAATTTTGTGTCCACCGATCCTGTTTATTTTCTTTCCAGGGGGGACAACGCCTTTGTTTCTATAGATCAGATCAGTATTGAGATGCCATTGAAGCTGCTGTCTAAAAACAATATCATACCCGAGAATGCCCTTGACAGAATGCTTGTGTCAAATCTGCGCATCAAAGCCATTGTTGAACAATATGAACAACTGCAGCAGCAGGCTTTGGCGCTTTTGAATACACAGCAGACCGCAGCCGGCCCAAAAGGGGGAGATAAGAATGTTGGTATTGGTGAAACTGCATCCAACAACATTGCTGTGGATATCAAAAATGAAAAACAAAAACTGGGACAGATTCTACGGGGCATCAGCCAGTCAACAGATTTGTCTCCAAAAGAGCTGGGTAAAGATCCCATTATAGTTTCTGATACCTATTTTTTTGGCGGGAAAAGCCATCAAGCAGGGGTACAGGCACCTCCAGATGATGCAGGCATGCCTTACAGCGGCACACGGCAGTTTGATGCAGACCTGTCCCGTCAGTCCAATGTACTGCTGAACCAGCCGGATGCCAGCCTGCCCTGGATATTTGACCGGATTTTGAAATTCTGGAAATATGTGCTGGACCACCGCATTGAAATCATCACCTATCTGATGTTTGTCCTGCTGGCTGGATTTTTTGTGTCTTTGCGGGTGAAAAAATGAGGCGGTTTCTTAGCATACTGGCGGTGGCCCTGTCAGTGATGGTGTCAGGATTTTTCTTTGGGTGCGACAACAGCCGTGATGGTTTGACTCCTATGGAAAAAGGGGATCTGGCATTTGCCAGGCGGGAGTACCGCACGGCTGTTAACATCTGGAAAAAGATCCATGCAGATGATCCGGACAACCGTGTTGTCATTAACCGGCTGGGGGAATGCTATCTGAAACTCGGCCGGCCTGAACGTGCCCTGATATTTTTTGAAAAAGCAAACGGCAAAGATCCGGAGGATATCGATACCCAGGTCAGGCTGGCACAGCTGTATATGTTGACCTGGCAGTTTGACCGGGCAAAAGAGATCTGCACTGCCCTGGAAAAAAAATATACTGCCCATCCAGGCTATTATCTGGTGAAAGCAGATCTGAGTGTTCTGGACGGGCAGCCCCGTGTGGCGGAAAAATATTACCGGGATGCGGTTATTGTATCCAAAGATGCGCTGCGGGCTTTGATGAAACTGGCGATTTTTCTCAAATCCCAGAAAAGGGGATCTGAGGCGGAAGAAATTCTGGTAATTGTGAAAAAAAACACCATCCGGTCTGCTGCAATTTTTCTCCTGCTGGCAGACTATTACCTGCTGGACAATGATTTTGACACGGCAGAAACATATATGCAGCAGGCAGTAGAGCTTGAACCGGAAGACTTAGGATTGCGCCTGCATCTGGTTCAGTTTTATATAGGTGCCCGTAAAAATGCCCTGGCCCAGCAGTTGCTGGAAACCCTGACAAAGCAGCAGGATGATTTTTACCTGTGGATGACCCTGGCTGATGTGTATATCATGAACAACCGGCTGGACAAAGCCAGGGACCTGATTGACCGGCTTAAAAAGGTTGTCACCGACAAAGTGGCACAGTTTGAACTGCTTCAGGGCAAGTACTGGCTGTATGCCAATAAACCGGTATTTGCCACCGCCCATCTGAAAACCGCACTTGAACTGCAGCCCGGACTGGTGAACACCCGGTATCTGGTGGGCCTTGCCCACATGCTCACCGGCAAGATCAAACTGGCTGAAAACAAGCTCGTTCAGACCCTGCAGCTGGATCCCCGTCACCATGATGCCCTGGCCCGCATTGCCGGACTTTTATACAAGAAAAAAGAATATGACCTGTCCATAAAATATCTGGATGTGTTTATCAGCACCTATCCCGAGGATACGTCCGGATATCTGTTAAAAGGTCTCAATCTGCTGGGACTGCAGGACTATGCCGGTGCACATCAACAGTTTCTCAAGGCCCTTTCACTGACAACAGACACCCACGTGCCTTTGTATTACCTGGGCCGGGCAGATGAGCTTTCCCAAAATTATCCCCGGGCCCTGGCCTATTATAAAAGGGTGTGTGACACCCATCCATTCCTTGCGGATGCCTGCTTCCGCTATCATCTGATGCTGCTGAAAACCGGCCGGAAAGGGCAGGTTCAGGAGCATGTCACAGCTGTACTGGCCAGTGACACCCATACCCATCTGGAATATTATACCGCTGCCAAACTGGCCGGACAGATGGACCAGGTAAAGATGCAGATTGCCCTGCTGGACCGGGTCATTGCAAAAGATCCCACATTTGGTGCGGCCTATGTTGCCCTGGCTGGTGCCTATAAAAAAAATCAGCAGTTTTCTGATGCCGTCAGAACCCTGCAAAGATGCACACAAAAGAACCCGGATTATGAACCTGCCTGGATCGCCATGGCCCGGTGCAGCTTTGACGGCCAGGATATTGAGGGGTCACTGGAAATTTTGGAACAGGCCAAAGAAAAACTGCAGGGATCCCCGGTTTTCTTAAGCAACCTGGCCTGGCTGCTGTTGGAAAATAACAAAGATGTAAGCAGGGCCCTGACGCTGGCCCAGACCGCTTATGAACGACTGCCGGACAACATTGCCATTGGCGATACCCTGGGCTGGGCCTATTTCCACAAGGGGATCTATTCCCAGGCCGCCTGGCTGTTTTCCGATCTTGTACAAAAAGCCCCAAATAACCCCATGATCCGGTACCATCTGGGCATGACCCTTTTCCGGCAGGGCCATGTTGACAAGGCGGTTTTTCATCTGGATACTGCAAGAACCGCAGGGCTGCCGCCAGACCATGTCCGGACCATAGATGCGGTGATAGCAGAGATAAAGACCCTGGAAAATAATGCTGCAGATCCTTTGGGAAAAACAGATGCAGAAAATTTGCTTGTGTTTCCTGACGCGCCGGACAAAGAGGTGGATATCATCACCCCGGACTGGAATGGGCAAGGTGTGCCGCTTACGGATTAAAGGAACAAGATTGCTGCTGGTGGATCGTCCAATAACGGCCATGCCCTGACGGGCAGAAGAAAATATGAAAGCTTTTAGCTGTTAGCTCTTAGCTTTTAGTAACACCCATGCCCTGGCGGGCACAACAAAGTATGAAAGCTGTTAGCTTTTAGCTGTTAGCTGAGTACTTATGGCTGATGGCTTTCATATAAAACAGCAGGGAAAATTTGTAATTGTTTACTGGAAGTTGATAACTGAGTGCTGACAGCTTCGATATAAATGCGGTATTATCAGGCTGGATTTGTCTGAAACCGCTGCAGCACAGGAGATGCCGATGGAAAAAAATCCCCACCACCTTGTCATGGGGGAACTGGTTGATTTTCTGACCGATGACACCCTTGCCGATACCCATGATGAACGCTACCGCCAGAAGATCGCACAACATCTGGTCCGGGTGTGCGGGTATGACAAAAAAGATATTCACAGCCGCCGGCAGGTGACTATCCGGGCAGGTGGGCGGTCTGCTTCCGTTAGGATTGATTTTCTTGTCCAGGCAGGGGAAAAAACCGGTATGATGGTCCGGTTTGCCCCCGGGTCCCTTGTGACCAGAAGGCTTTCCAATCTGGCGTTGTCACGCATTGTTTTTCCCTACCAGATTCCTGTTGTTGTCACCACTAATGGAGAGGATGCCGAGATCATCAACGGCCTTACCGGCAGGGTCACCGGCCATGGAATCGACAGCATGCCTGCTAAACATGCGCTGGCCGCACTGGACAGCCGGATCTCTTTTCCCGTGATCTCTGATGATCTTTTTAAAAAAGCATCCAGGATCGCATATGCCTGTGAAGTGGACGGGGCCTGTCCCTGTGACACAGATGTGTGTGTCATTGATCCAAAAGCATAATGGCGGGCACCCATGGGGGAGCCGGACAAATAGATGCAGGCGGATATGTCAAATCGTTTTACCACGAAGCGCACGAAG
>JAABTU010000055.1 GCA_011389715.1 Desulfotignum sp. | reverse complement strand
AGAAATGGCAAGGTTATCAGAGCCTTGTATTTTAAAAAGGTGCGGCTTATGCGTGGCGGATATAGAGGAAAACCAAAACCAAAATTACCATCACATCTAAAACGTGTTCATGTGAATGCCCGTATCCAAAAATGGATGCTTGATGAACTTAAAAGGAAGGGAGAGGTTGGTATAGTTTTGGAGGATATCCTGATTAAAGCAGGGTTCAAATATCAACCGGAAAAATGAAATAATGGAAGAATAATTAAGAACTTAATACTCTGTCGCTGAGGGATTTTGATCCGACCATGGGGGGGGGTAAAGTGCTCATCCGAATTCTTGAGACAAATGAGGTCAAATAATGTGAGACTTAGCACTTGCCTGGTGGAAATGAATTACAAACTTTTGTAATTCACACTTTTGGGCCTGTAGGTGATACTTTCCATATTGAAGAATCGGACGATATATATACCTATTTCCGCTACCGGACTAATATTGAGGTTAACTTCTCTCATCCGTGTGCTTCCGAGGCAGAAATTATTTTGGATGGGATTCATTATTCTGATGTGTCTGCTCTCTGGGATGGCGAAAAGTATGGATGGCAAATAGATGGGAATTCAATCCTAACCTGGTGGGATGAATTTTCAAGCGGTGGTACTGAAATCTGGGTAGAATATGAAGCCTTCCTGACCAAGGGAGTTTGGGATATAGGATTATGTGCTATCAATCATAGTCATCTTGGCCGAGAGGGCCTTAAAAATGACCCTACTTGGTATCCATATTTTGAAGTTTGGAATAGTCTAACAGGTGAGATATTTAGGGTCCCTGCGAGTGATCTTAGTCTTAATTCTGGATTTGTTACCTTTTATGCCCCAGCAGATGACACTTACACAGTAAGGTATAAATGGATCAATGATAAAACAGAAGGAGAACTCCAAAATGAAGAACCTAAATTTGATGCCAACATTAAAATCGCCAGAGTTTTTTTTGACAAAGTAGCCGAACCAGTTACTATTGATATTAATCCCGACACTCTTAATCTGATGAGCAAAGGAAACTATATAACTTGCTACATTGAAGGTGGCTTGAACTTTGATGCAAATGCTATTGATGTTAATACCGTCACCCTAAATATTGGAGGAGCGTTAGTTGGAGTTGACCCATCATCTCCTATATCAATAGGTGACTATAACGACAATGGTAAACAAGATCTCATGGTTAAGTTTGATCGCCAAAAAATCCAAGAAGCTTGCACTGAAATTGGTACAACTGAAATGCTTTTAACTTGCATGTCGTTTGATGGAATTGAGTTCGTCGGAACTGACACTGTCAATGTGATTAAAAAGGGAAAAGAGCATTTTAGTTCAGATCACGGATCTATAGTCTATTAGACGGTAACACATCTGCTACAACTGATAGACAAATACGGAGCATCCTTCTTGATACATGCCCTTAGGAAGGCCCTGGCCCATAAACTGTATGGATCTGAATACGTGAAAACCTACTTACCAGGAAATGGAACCCAGCATCTGCCATCGTCTATTGGCCCTTTCACAGAGAAAGAAATGAATGGATGTGACTCAAACAAATTCTTTATGATCTTTGACACAAATAAGTAATTAGAGCAGCATATCATTGCTGATCATAACATAATGATATGCTGCTCTAACCTAATCTTAGAGATATCGCAAATTTGTTTTGATACAATGCTTAGGGTTTGAATGCCAAATAGCCTTTTGTCAAGCATGTAATGAGCCACTGACATGAGAAAATATGACCTGTAAATTTGGATAATATCTGACCACATAACCGAAAATAATGGAAATCAATCAATGATCGCTATTTTTAGAGCGGTTTTCAAAACTCAACAATCTTGAAACAAAGCTTGACTTTCTGAAACCTCAACATAATTTTGATATCATTGATTTTTTCAGAACTCAACCAAAACATTTATATCGATGATTATGGGAATTCATTCAGCCAGTCATGAAACCTTCCATAATTGGATCTGTTGGGTGGAAAAAAATTTAAGGCCATGAACAGGGCAAACACTCAAATGGATGCCGTGGAGTACCGGGAACCCTCATGGCAGATTCGGAGGCAGGTGGGTTAAAAAATAATGTTGAAAATATAGTTGGAGCTATGCAGAGGGCTGGAATTTATTTTTTTAAAACGTAAAACAGGGGATTAGGTTGTAATTTAATCCCCTGTTATTATAGTGTTATACAGCTGACCAGGCTGCTGCCTGTCTTTTAGGTTTGAGACCTGAAGGCAGCCAGGTTGTGTTTTTGCGCTGCCGTCGGGTATCAGGCCTGGCTGTTTTTGCGGCCGGCCTGGATTTTGGAGAACGTGATTCAGATTTTTTGGCAACAGCGGTCTGAAAAGTTTTTTCCACAGCGCTGACCTGGGCCTGTTTCACAGGCAGCTGTTTTTTGAGCAGCCGCTGGATTTTCACCAGCAGGTCCTGTTCATCGCTGCTCACCAGAGACAGCGCGGTTCCCTGTTCACCGGCCCGGCCGGTGCGGCCGATCCTGTGGATATAATCTTCAGGCACATGGGGCAGATCAAAATTCACCACATGGGGCAGGTGCTTGATATCCAGGCCCCGGGCCGCAATATCCGTAGCCACCAGGGTCTGGACTGCCCCGCTTTTAAAATCAGCCAAAGCCCGGGTCCGGGTGGCCTGGCTTTTGTTTCCGTGGATGGCGGCAGCAGTGATGCCGTCGCTGAGCAGCTGTTTGGTCAGGCGGTTGGCTCTGTGTTTGGTGCGGGTAAACACAAGGGTCTGGTGCCAGTTGCCGTCTCTTATCAAGCCTGACAGCAGGGTGCGTTTGCCGGTCTGGGAGACCTGGTATACTTCCTGGTCAATGCCCCGGGCAGCGGAGTTTCCCGGGGAAACTTCGATCTGTACCGGGTTTTTGAGCAATCCGTCGGCCAGCTGCCGTATCTCTTTGGTATATGTGGCGGAAAACAGCATGTTCTGACGTCTGGCAGGCAGGCATTTGATCACTTTGCGGATGTCATGGATAAATCCCATGTCCAGCATGCGGTCCGCCTCGTCAAGCACCAGAAACTTCACCTGGGAAAGGTCAAGGGTCTTGCGGCCCAGATGGTCCAGCAGACGGCCGGGGGTGGCCACCAGGATATCCACACCTTTTTGAAACTGCTTGATCTGGGGGGCGATATTTACCCCGCCGAAAATCACGGCGGTGCGCAAAGACAGAAAGCGGCCATAATCTTTAAAATCATTTTCCACCTGGGCGGCAAGCTCCCTTGTGGGGGTGAGGATCAGTGCACGGGGAAGATGTTTTTTCCCCTTTTCCTGGTCCAGTTCCTGCAGAATGGGCAGCGCAAAGGCAGCGGTTTTTCCGGTTCCTGTGCGGGCACCGGCCAGGATATCTTTTCCCGTAAGAACTTCTGGGATGGCCTTTTCCTGAATAGGGGTGGGGGTGGTATGGCCCAGTGCCTCAACAGCACGGAGCAAATGGGTCTGAAGACCCAGGGTGTCAAACGACATAGGTAATTCTCCTTCTTAAAAATAGCCCGCCTGCTTTAAACAGAACCGATCCAGGCAAAAAAAATATACATTGGTAAGGATTGGGGCAAATTTTTAAGATTAAGGAATCGACCGCAATACTCCAGGCACCGATCGGATGGTACCAGCAAAAAAACAGTCTACCACAATGCAGTAAAAAAGCAAGCTTTAATTTCTGGTGATACACCCCGGCCGGTTGAATTGTTGGTGTGCCTGTGGTAAAAACACGTCATGTGACAACCAGTTATCTTATCGGAGACAGATCATGTTTGCCAATGCCATGGAAGTGTTTACACTCCTTGATAAATCCAATTGTAAAAAATGCAATGAACCCACCTGCCTGGCCTTTGCATCAAAGGTATTTCTCGGGCGCAAAAAATTGTCGGAATGTCCCCGCCTGGATGCTGAAATTCTTGCCCAATACCAGGAAAATGCCAACCAGGGACACATACCCGGCGAAGCGGAACAGGAAAAAGAGCTTGCAGCACTGAAACAAAAACTGGTAGACCTGGACCTTGCCGAAGCTGCTGCGAGAACCGGCGGAAAATATGATAAAGACAGACTTTTCATCCGGATTTTCGGCAAGCCGTTTTCAGTGGACAATGCCGGTCGTTTCCATTCAGATATTCATATCAATCCCTGGATTACAGGGCCTGTGCTGACATATGTCCTGGAAAGCAAAGGGGTCCCGCTTACCAATGAATGGGTGCCCTTCCGGGAGCTTGCCGGCGGCCGGGAACTGAACGGACTGTTTGTAAAGCGCACCGAAGAACCCTTGAAGAAAATTGCCGATACCTATCCGGACCTGTTCGAGGACTTGGCCATGATTTTTAACGGAAAACAGGTGGCGGAGCTGTACCAGTCAGATATCTCCATGGTCCTGCAGCCGCTGCCCCTGGTGCCCATGATGATCTGCTACTGGAAAAAAGAAGACGGCATGGCATCGGATCTGCACCTGTTTTTTGACAGCAGTGCTTCTGAAAACGGGGGCAGTGACATGGTGTTCCGTCTTGTGGCCGGTATTGTCCAGATGTTTGAAAAGCTGGCAAAAACCCATGGATGGAAGGCTGCCGCCGATGTGGGATAACCTGCTGATCAGGTGTCCATCAGCTCTTCAAACTGGTCCGTGGCCAGATCAACGGCATCGCGGCACAGCCTGTTAACCTGCCGGATATCAGGCAGAAGGGAAAATTTTTGTTTTGTCTGCCGCAGGCGCAGTAAAATAGGATTTCGCAGGTCCGGATCTATATTATTTGCTGCCATATCAGCCGTCAGTTTTGTGATGACCGCATCAATTTTTTCTTTTGCCTGCCAGCGGCAGTTTTCCAGTTTTTGGGATTCAATCTGTTTGTGACATGTGTTGACTGTATTGAAAAGATCTCGTGCGGTCTGGATCTGGTAAAAGGGGTGAAGAGAGGAAACAATGTCAGCCAGGTGGCTGTATGCAGCTGCGGCATCAGGGTTTTCTTTGATGCGGGGCAGGTTCTTATCAAACTGCGGCATGGTTTGTACCAGCTGGTCCCAGAAGCCTATATCTTTTGTGTAAAATGTGCGGATGGTTTGAAATGTCCGGACAGCAACAGGCAGATGGTCCAGCTGTTTGAAACAGTCGGTTAAAACAGCATGGGCGGTCTGGTTGTGCAGCAGGCGGCCTGTGAATGCAAGCAGCATTTTCATCTGGTCTCTGCCCGGGCAGGCATCAGTGCGTGCCCGGGCATAAAAGCTTTTTACATCACGATGCCACTGCAAAAACATCTGTAATGCTGCGAATGCAAATGCATGCTGGTCTTCATAATCTGCAAACGGCGCCCCCACCTGCTGAAAAGCCTGCTGCACAGCTTTGAATGTCGCTACCGGCACTTTTTTGTTCAAGACCACCCGGATCTCAGTGTCAGGCGCGGCCATCAGCTTCTGTTTGGCTTCCAGGGCCGGTATCTGCCGGCCCTCAAGATAAAAACAGAGCTTGAGTTCATGCACAAATCCAAAAATCATCTGGAGGATTTCAGGTGCAGGCAGGCTGTTTTGGGTTGAAACTTCAGTTATGATATGGCTGAGCGCTGCCTGTCCATGCATGGTGCATTGTTCTGTAATACAGGACAAGACCAGGTCAGTGAGCCGTGCATCATCCATTGCAAGCCCGAACAGGATCTGCCTGGGCCCCAGTTCAATCTCCTTGATCCATTTTTTTTTTAGACCAGATTCCATGTATTATCCTGTCAATAGGTTTATTCTGAACTATTAACTGCTGTGACAGGAGTTGACAAGCATAAAATTAAAATACGATATCTCCAAACGCCGTATCTGTTTTTTGAACACCCGGGAACGGCAATCAGGGCCATCGCATGTAACCACATCCTGTCCAATTTTTTGATACCCGCCTCCTGAGGGTGCCGTGTCAATATATGTGACGCTGCATCTACTTGCGATTACCCTGGCACGACACTGAATATTTGCTATAGTAGCGTGCGCTCCTATGGGGAGCCCCTGGTGGTTTCCTGTGAACGGACCGTCAGATCCGGAGGGGGCCTGGTAAAATATGCCGGGATGCTTTTCAACCAGAGGGCGGGTTGCCGCTCCTCATTGTTCTTATGCAGACAGGCCCCCGTAGATCTCGGCCGGGCACAGGACACCATCAGGGGCGGAGCTTGAAACAGAGTGCTGCACAGAGCGATCGAAAACCTGGCATGCTTATGGCAAATATCCAGGTATGACAATATTGTGCTGGTATTTTTTCATGCATTATGGCAGGTTGAATATTTAAGAAAATAATTTTAAGGAGTTATTTCATGCAGGTTGTACACTGGACGGATTGTGAAGAAAAATTGATAGATAAGTTTCCCTACAAAGGCAAACACCTGGATGTCATCGGCACAAGCATCCGGTGGCTGTCCCAGCACGGTGAAGATGAAAATGGGATTCCGGAATACGGCCTGCGGTTTTTCACCATTCAGCCGGGGGGACAGATCCCCATTCACAACCATTTTTATCACCAGACCATGTATATTCTGTCCGGAGAATTCGAATGCTGGGAATTTGATCAAAAAACAGATGCATTAAACAAAAAATTGGTCTGCAGACCCGGGACTTCCATCTACATCCCCAGCATGCAGCCCCACGGCATGAAAAATATTACAGACAAACCTGCCACGTTTTTATGCTGTATCTGCAATGTCTATGATGATGAAGAAGCCGTGCTTTAGAACAGCGGGAAAAAGGGGACCGGTAAAAGGTTCAGCAGCGTTTGCGCACAATGGATCAGATCCGGTTGATGGGTACATTGGCCAGCTGCTCTTCTATATATTCATCCATCAGGTCTTTGTATCTGGCTTCAGGATAGTTTTGGCTGCAGGACCTGCAGCAGAAGAAAACCTTTGTTCAGGTCCGTTTGATGTAAAGATCTCCGCCGCAGGCAGGGCATTTTTCTGTAATACGCATAAGATGTTCTGTCCTCTTTAAAAAAACGTTATGGAAAGTGTTCATACAGCAATTCCTGGCATTTTTCAAATACCTTGTGCATACAGTGTGAAAGGCAGCAAAATGATAGAAAAGTTTCGTGTAAAAACCACAGACTTGATTAGACAGTGCGCAGATGATCCGTTTGATTTCATCACAACAAACGACCTGGATCCCTTAGACATTGTCATCGGGCAGCGCCGGGCGGTTGAAGCCATCCAATTCGGACTGGAAATGACAGGCCCGGGGTACAATATTTTTATCACAGGATATGAAGGAACCGGCAAATCCACTATAACCAGGGATATCCTTACGGCTTTTGCAAAAAAACAGGACACACCTGATGACATGTGCCTGGTGAACAATTTTGATGACCCTTACTGCCCCAAGGCCATGAAACTGCCCACCGGATCGGCCGTGTTTTTTTCCCGCCGCATGACCGAGTTCATTGAAACCCTAAAAATTAAGCTGCCACAGGCGTTTGACAATAAATCCTTTCAGGAAAAACAGGACCGGATCCAAAAGGAATTTATCCAGAAGCAGGAACAGCTCATGTCCCAGGTGGAAGCATTTGCCGCAAAACTGGATATCGGCATTGCTGAAACCGAACAGGGATATCAGGCAGTGCCAATGAAAGATGGTGAGCCGGTTTCTCCTGAGCAGCTCAAGGAATATGATCCAGACACAAAAGTTGCTGTTGAGGAAAATATGGCCCAGGTGCAGGCACAGATGAATGATCTGTTCAAACAGATGCAGAACCAGGCAAAAAACATACAGCAAAATTTTCAGGACATGGTGGCGGCAATGGCCGATACCCTGGTGACCGAAGAAATGGACCTGGCATTTGCTGATTTTAAGACCTGCCCCCAGGCATGGCAGTTTCTGGAGGATGCAAAAAAAGACATGAAAGACAACATTCCCCTGCTGCTCAAGTCCCTGGATCCTGAAGCGGAAAAGGGTTCTGAAGCAGCCGGCATGTTTCAATTTCTGGAAAAAAGATACCAGGTCAATGTGCTGGTGGACCGGCGGGGGGAACACGGGGCACCCGTGATTTTTGAACCAGCCCCCACCTTTCAGAACCTGTTCGGCAAGATTGAAAGGATACCGGCCAAAGGGGTGGCATCAACAGACTTCACCATGGTCCAGGCAGGCGCACTTCTGCGGGCAGACAAGGGATTTTTGATGCTTGAAATTGATTTTCTCATGCGCAATCCTGTTGTCTGGGAAACCCTGAAGACCACATTGCAGAACAAAAAACTATATATCCAGGATGCACCGGATCAGACCGGCATGGTCCTGGCATCTTTACGGCCTGATCCCATCCCGCTGGATGTCAAGGTCATTCTGGTGGGCAGGTATGATATTTTTCTGGCCCTGCAGGGATCAGATCCGAAATTCAACAAGATTTTCAAGGTCAGGGCGGATTTTGACCATGAAGTGGATCTCAATCAGGAAAACCTGCGCAACTATGCCCGGTTTATCGCCCGGGCATGTAAAACTGAAAAACTGCCGCCCTACACTCCCTGCGGGGTAAGTGCCATTGTGGTATACGGCAACAGAATCGCTGAGAACAAGCACAAACTCTCGTTGCGGTTCGGCAGAATACTGGACATGCTCAAGGAGGCCGCTTTTTGGGCAAAAAAGGACCGGGCACCCGCTGTGACCGGCGACCATGTGGTGCAGGCCCGGAATGCCTGCCGGTTTCGCCATAATCTTTTTGAGGAAAAGATCCAGGAAAAATATGATGACCACTCCATTCTCATCGATCTGACCGGCTCGGTAACAGGGCAGGTCAATGCCCTGGCGGTTTACCAGATCGGGGATCTGGCATTCGGCCGGCCCTCCCGGATAACAGCGGAATCCTACATGGGAAAGCCGGGGATTATCAATGTGGAGCATGAAGCCGAGCTTTCCGGCCAGACCCACCACAAAGGCATGATGATCGTGGCCGGGTACCTGGGCAGAATGTTTGCCCAGAATCATCCATTGAGCGTTTCCGTGAGTATCACCTTTGAGCAGAGCTACGGGGGTATCGATGGAGACAGCGCCTCTTCCACGGAACTGTATGCGGTATTATCCAGCCTCTCAGGATATCCCGTCCGCCAGGGAATCGCCGTCACCGGATCCGTGAGCCAGAAAGGGGAAATCCAGTCCATCGGCGGGGTGAACGAAAAAATCGAAGGATTTTTTGATGTCTGTGCCGCCCGGGGGCTGACCGGTGATCAGGGGGTCATGATTCCGTCCGCCAACGTGAACAATCTCATGGTCAAAAAAGCGGTGCAGGATGCGGTGGACCAGGGCCTGTTTCATATTTACCAGGTTTCTTCTATTGAACAGGGCATCGCGGTGCTCACCGGTGTGCCTGCCGGCCGGGCTGACGAAAATTTTGTCTTCCCTGAGGGTACGGTTTTCGGAGCGGTTCAGGCCAAACTTAAACGGTTTCATGACCGGTCTCTGCAGTGCAACCGGTGAATGGATTCACGGATTCTGACAGAGATGCCGGGGAAAGTGCAGACTCAAATTTCAAACAAAGGGATCTGCAACAGCTTTTCTTCAAGTTCTCCTTCCAGTTTTAAAGGCCTGCCGCTGGTGCCGGCAATGACAAAGGTGACGTCTGCATCAATGCACACAGCCCCTGTTGCCTTGTGAACAATCTGCTGCTGGAAAACAGCACTTTTGTTGCCGATTTTTTTCAGGCCGGACCGGACAACCACTGTGTCTCCCACCCGGGCCGGGCTGCGGTAGGAAATATTGATGTTGACCACGAAAAAAGAAAATCCGCCCCCCATGAATGCATCAAGATCCAGGTGGTCTTCCAGCAGCTGCCACCTGCCTTCTTCAAGAAATTCAAGATACCTGGCATTGTTGACATGCTGGTACAGATCTGTGTGATATCCTCTTATTTTAATTTCCGTGTCCATTTCCAACTCCCGGCAGATAATATATTCACAAACCGCATATTTTATCACCGGGTTTGTTTTTTTAAAAGAAAATTTTCAGTATCCAAAAAGGGAATCTGCCCCGGATTCATATTATGCACGGAACCGTGTCGTTTGCTAAAAGCCGCAGGCAAGATTTGGCCTTGAATAAAACCCGGTGATCTGGTTTAACTAAGGCGCATTCTGTGAATCTGCATAAAGCGGTACAAAAAACAAAGGACCCCTGATGACAGACCGGCATATCCTGGCCATTGACTGTGGCACCCAGAGTCTGCGTGCCATGGTTTTTTCCACAGAAGGCCTGGTACTGGCAGGTGCAAAAAAATCGTACCCTCCTTATGTGAGTCCTGTGCCAGGCCGGGCAGAGCAGGACCCGGAAGTTTACTGGAACAGTCTGAAGGCCGCATGCCGGGAGCTGAAACAGACCGCTCCGCAGATATTTGAAAACATTGCCGGCGTGGGGCTGGCAACGCTGCGCAACACCCTGGTAAATCTGGACAGACAGGGACAGGTTCTCAGACCGGCCATCACCTGGATGGATCAGCGCCGGGCAGATCACACATTCAAAGGGACCGGCATCATGGGATGCGGATTTTTTATCCCGGTGCTGGGGCAGAAATTGAAAGATATCCAGGCACAGGGAAAGTGCAACTGGATCATGCAGCACCAGGGTGATATCTGGAAAAACACCCACAAATATGTCCAGGTGTCCGGTTTTCTGCACCACCGTCTCACCGGAGAGTTCGCAGATGCCCTGGCCTGCCAGATCGGGCATCTACCCTTTGATTACAAAAGACAATTGTGGGCAAAAAGTCCCTTCAGCCTGGCAAAGGCGTTGTTTCCTGTGCCTGAAAAAAAACTGCCCCGTCTGGTCCCGGCAGGGGAGATCATCGGCACGGTTTCCCGGTCGGCATCTGATGCCACCGGCATTGCTGCGGGCACACCAGTGGTTGCCTGCGGGTCGGACAAGGGATGTGAAACCCTGGGGGCAGGGGTCATGGACCGGCACATGGTGAGTTTGAGTTTCGGTACCACGGCCACAGTGCAGACAGCCTCGGACAGCTATTTTGAGACCCTGCCCCTCATGCCGCCCTATCCTGCACCCATGCCCGGATATTACAACCCTGAAGTGGAAATTTTCCGGGGGTTCTGGATGATCTCCTGGTTCAAAGACCAGTTTGCCCATAAAGAGGTGGCAGAAGCACAAGCGTTGGGGGTACCTGCTGAGCAGATCCTGGACAGGTGCCTGACGCAGACATCCCCCGGTGCCATGGGCCTCATGGTCCAGCCTTACTGGGGGCCGGGCCTGGATTATCCAGGGGCAAAAGGCGCCATGATCGGGTTCGGGGATGTGCATAACCGGGATCATGTGTACCGGGCTGTTATCGAAGGTCTGGGATTTGCCCTGCTGGACGGCATGCAGAAAATTGAAAAAAAATCCAGGATCCGGGTGCGAAAGGCTGTGGTGTCCGGCGGGGCATCCCAGAGTGACAGGATCTGCCAGATTGCGGCTGACATCTTCAACCTGCCCATGGTCCGGGGCCGGACCCACGAAACCAGCGGCCTGGGAGCCGCCATTATTACGGCCAAAGGGCTGGGCATATACCCGGATATTGCTGCTGCTGCCGGGCATATGATTCAGGTGAAAACCGTGTTTGATCCGGATCCGGACAATGCCGCCCTGTACCGGCAGCTGTACACTCTGGTTTACAGGAAAATGTATCCGGCCCTGGCACCTTTATATACTCAGATTCAGAAAATTACTGGATATCCCAAGATCTGAAAAAAGCATATGTCACCTTTTATATACATCATACCCCAGAAGTTTTTTTTTCGGGTATATTTTAAACAGGGGTGTCCGTGTTTGTCCTGACCAGCGCCGTATCATGAACTTAAGGTGTCCTGGTCCGGGCAGACAATTTCTTGACTTGGTAAATTTCTTGTGTCAAAAATAGCCCCACAAATTTTGCCTGAAAAGGAAGATGGATATGGAATACAGGACCCTGGGAAAGAAAGAACTGCAGGTATCGGCCCTGGGACTGGGGTGCTGGGGCATGTCCCATGCTTATGGAAGGGCAGATACAACCCTTAGTGTGAAAACCATTCACCAGGCCCTGGACCGGGGGATCAATTTTTTTGATACCGCTGATGTTTACGGTGCAGGCGGCAATGAACAGCTGCTGGGCCGGGCTTTGAAAGACCGGCGCCAGAAAGCGGTGGTGGCCACCAAATTCGGATTTGTGGGAGATGAGCACGGGGACCTTGTGGTGGACGGCCATCCCGAGTATGTGAAAACCGCATGTGAACAAAGCCTGAAGCGGCTGGACACGGATCATATTGATCTGTATTATCTGCACCGGCTGGATCCCCGGGTGCCGGTGGCGGACACGGTGGGGGCCATGGCCCAACTGGTGACAGCAGGCAAAATCCGGTACATCGGACTGTCCGAGGTGTCAGTTGCAATTCTGGAAAAGGCCCATGCTGTACATCCTGTGACAGCCCTGCAGTCGGAATATTCTTTGTTTGAAAGATCTGTTGAAAACACTGTTTTGCCGGTGTGCAGAAAACTCGGCATAGGATTTGTCCCTTTTTCGCCTTTGGGGCGGGGAATGCTCACTACCGCCATGAACGAAGGTACCCGGTTTGAAAAAAAAGATTACCGCCTGGATCTGCCCCGGTTCCAGAAAGACAACTTTGTTAAAAACATGGGTGTAAAGAAAACCCTTGCTGATTTTGCCGGGCAAAAAGGGGCATCGGTGTCCCAGATCGCCCTGGCATGGCTGCTGGCCAAAGGAAGGCAGGTGGTACCCATTCCAGGGATGAAAACCGCCCGATACCTGGATGAAAATCTGGGGGCCTTGGATCTGTTATTGTCCCAAAAAGAGATGGCATTTCTGGATCAGGCCACCTGCACCGTATACGGCCGCCGCCATAACGCATCCAATCTCCGGTTTATCCAGGGATGAAACCGATGTTCCTGGCCCATAAACCCGAAATGCTTGCCTGTTGTTTTACCGGCCCGGTGGTCCCTGACCGGGATTTGTTGCTGCTGTAAGGAGAAATCTATGCAGATATTTCAGATCATCAGCCCTGACGGGTATATTGCGGAACTTCATGAACAAAAGGAACCCAATGATATCCTTGGGGCCAGGTTTTGTTTTCCTTTTGTGTCCGACTATATCCGGGGGGCCATCCAGGAGAAAAAGCCTTATATTTTCAGCGGCAGGAGCGGTAACGCCCAGATCGGCATTAAAACAGATCTGGCAGATGACGGCGGCACCCCCGTGATTGAAGGATCTGATATTTTTGTGGAAGCCCGTCTCCAGAACCTCAATTCCCTGCTGGGAAATGCCCTGGACCTGTTTAAAAAAGGCGATGAGATAGGGCGCCTGGTGGTCATGGACCCTGAGCTGCGGATCAGCGATGTCCGCCATTACCTGCACAAACGCCTTTTTGTGGGAAAAAAGACGGGCAAAGGCTATTATGAAGGATTTGACATCTACCAGGAAACAGATCCTGCCACAGGCCACACCTGTGATTATATCGCCATGGAGCTGGAGCCCTACCAGTATTGTTTTGAACCCCATGCCATGACCACCTCCAGCATCAACGCTGTCATTAAAAAAGGCCGCAGTGCCTTACATTCCATCCGGTCCCGCATGTCTTTTGATATTGACAACACCTGGCTCAAACCCGGGGATCTGTTTGTGGGTGCTATCAAGATATCCTTAGGGGATATCTACGGCATTATCGATGTGCAGACAGATCCGGAAGATGCACAGATCGCGCACCTGCCGGCCCGGGTACTGGATCCTTTCAGAACCTTCAGGGACCGCCAGGTGGAGCTGTTTCACTTTGGCACGGAACCGGTTGCCCTGAAACATATCCGGGTGAAGATCCGGTTTTACCGGGCCAAAAATCCCTTGACCGTGCCCCTGGAAAAAGCCAAGGTCAAGGATGGGTATAGACTGAGCGACCTTCTCACCAACGCGGAAATCGCCAATCTGTTTTCCGTCATGGATGACAAGTCCCTGGGCCTGATACTCAACAAGGCCAATTTCATCCCCATTCCCAAAGCCCTGGACCCGTTCGGCCAGGCCCAGCTGGAGATTATCCGCAATGCCATCCTGGAATCCACCTACCGGAAAAACACCCCCCTTGTGCCGGAACGGGGCAATGGCAAATTCAAAAATACCCTGGAAAAACTGTCGGTTCTGGGCGGGGTAAACTCCCGGGTGTTCATCGGCCGGGCCTTTCCTGATCTTGCGGTGGTGGATGCCTTGAAAACAAGCGGGCTGAGAACTTTTCTCATCCAGATGAACAACCCTTCCTTTGCAGACGATTATGTCAAAAAAATGATCCGGCTTACCCATTCAGACCATTCCGGGTGCGAGTTTCTGCGCTATGATTCAGACACGGACAAGCTCTACAGTTTCTACCACGGGTGTTTCATGGAACCGGATGATAAGGAACGCTTTGACCGGGTCCGCTACTGGTTCGCGTTTTACGGGTCCCATACCAATGAGGCGGACAACCGGCTGACCATTGATTTGATCTCCAGGCTTGCCCTGCAGCTTGGGTATGAAATGGGCATTGTCCACGGCGGGGGTCCCGGGCTCATGAAAGAGGCCAATGACCTGGCCAGGCAGCATAACATCATGAGTGTGGGCATTGCCATTGATCTGGAAGGCGAGCACCAGGCACCTTTGACCACCTGTGACGGGCTGATCAAATACAATGAAGGGCTGCGCCTGGCCCGGCAGGACCACCTCCAGAAACTGAGCAATCTGCCTGTGGTCAATACCGGGGGGTATGGCAGTGCCGAGGAGCTGGCGATCACCATCACCTCCATGAAGCTGCATGAAAATGCCCTGGCACCCATTATTCTTCTGGACCCGGACAATCTGTGGGAACATGTCCAGAAACAGACCCGGAAAATTGCAGCCAAAAAATACGGCCCTGCCTTTACCCCCAGGTTGATCCAGTCATGCAGCACAGCCGAAGAAGCCGTGAATATTCTGCTGGCATTTATCGGGAACCCGGACCAGTGGTACCGTGCCCATAAGATTCCCAAAGAAAACGTGGACCGGGCACGGGTGAAATCCGCCCGGATCCGGCAGCAGACTCTGGGCCAAAAAAAGGTGGAAACTTTTGATATGCCGAATTTTCGTCTCACACAATAACGGGTTTGTTTCGGCTGGAAAAAACCCAGGGGAAACTATATCCTGAGGCCCGCCGGGCATCATGCATCCAAAAACTAACGCGGGAAACCCGCAATCCAAGTGCCCTCATCATTTTCTTATTTTTTGTGACAGGAACTGAGGGATAAAGCACTAAAAGGCAGATTTTATGCAGACACAGCACCAGATTTTCTTTGAAGATTCCCGGGACATGGGGGCGCTTGCACAAGACAGCATTGACCTGGTGGTAACATCACCGCCCTATCCCATGATCGCCATGTGGGACCAGGTGTTTGCCACAATGGCACCTGGTGTGGAAAAAGCCCTGGCAAAGGGAAACGGTCCGGAAGCATATGAGATGATGCACAGCCAGCTTGACCGGGTCTGGCGCGGTATTTACAGGGTGCTGAAGCCGGGGGGCTTTGCCTGCATCAATATCGGTGATGCCACCCGTACCCTTGACGGTCACTTTATGCTCTATCCCAACCATGCCAGGATCATGACCTGCCTGCTGGCGCTTGGGTTTACCGCACTTCCGGCAGTGCTGTGGCGCAAACAGACCAATGCCCCCAATAAATTCATGGGGTCCGGTATGCTGCCGGCCGGTGCCTATGTGACCCTGGAGCATGAATATATCCTGGTTGTCAGAAAAGGGGGAAAACGGGTGTTTAAAACCCCGGAAGAAAAAAAGAGGCGGCATGAAAGTGCGTTTTTCTGGGAGGAAAGAAACCAGTGGTTTTCCGACATATGGATGGATCTGAAAGGCACCCGCCAGAAAATAACCGATGCAGCACTGCGGCTGAGAAGCGGTGCTTTTCCCTTTGAGCTTCCCTACCGCCTGATCTGCATGTATTCTGTCAAAGAAGATACGGTGCTGGATCCGTTCATGGGCATCGGCACAACCGCCTTGGCAGCAATGGCTGTCGGCAGGAACAGTGTGGGGTTTGAAATTGAAACCGGGTTTGCCCCTGCCATTGATTTGCGGGGGAATTCCATTGTCCCATTTTCCAATACAGTTATTTCCCGGCGGTTGGACCATCACCGTGATTTTATAGCACAGCGGCTGGAAAACAATAAACCTGTCAAGCACACAAACATGCATTACAATTTCCCGGTTATCACCAGTCAGGAAAAAACCCTGCTGCTGAACCGTCCCCTGGCAGTGAAAAAGGTTTCTAAAAATGGTTTCCAGGTGGATTATGCTGATGGGCCTGAAAATCCGGAAAAAATCATAGTGGAGGATACCGCATCTGCCAAAGCAGCAAAGACCGGAGAAAAAGCGCCGGAACGTATCAGAAAAGGAACCCGGGGAGAACAGCTGGATCTGTTTGATACAATGTGATGGAAAAATTTGTAATTGTTTACAGGAAGCTGATAACTGGGTACTGAAAGCTAACCGCTAACCGCTAACAGCTAACAGCTTTCATATAAAAAATTGATGCCCGCCCCCTGCGGGTGCCCTTCTCAGACCCTGGCGACAAGAATCTTTTGAGCATTCCCATTCCTGCAGCCTGAATTTGCAAACGATTCATTTGACGCAAGACAAAAAATAGACCACAATACACCGCAAAAAAATATATATGCACATGTTTTACATCAAGGAGAGATACAAATGGGTGAGAACTATTTTAATACACTGCCTTTGCGGCTGCAATTGGCGGAGCTGTCCCGGTGCCGCTTCATGGATACCAGCGAATTTTCAGGGGCAGATGCCCTGAAAGGCAAAAAAATCGTGATTGTGGGATGCGGCGCCCAGGGGCTTCACCAGGGGCTCAACCTGCGGGACAGCGGACTGGATGTTTCCTATGCGTTGCGGGATGCAGCCATAACCGAAAAGCGCCAGTCATGGAAAAATGCCACAGAACACGGATTTGTTGCGGATACCTATGAAAACCTGCTGCCGTTTGCTGATCTGGTGATCAATCTGACACCGGACAAACAGCATACACCGGTTGTCAAAGCCGTCATGCCCCTGATGAAAAAAAATGCCTGTCTGTCCTATTCCCACGGGTTCAACATTGTGGAAGAGGGCATGAAAATCAGGGAAGATCTCACCGTGATCATGGTGGCTCCTAAATCTCCGGGAACCGAGGTCAGAGAAGAGTACAAACGGGGGTTCGGGGTTCCCACCCTGATTGCCGTGCACCGGGAAAACGATCCGAGAGAAGAAGGTTTCGAACTGGCCAAGGCCTATGCTGCCGCCACCGGCGGACACCGGGCAGGGGTCCTGGAGTCCTCGTTTGTGGCAGAGGTGAAGTCCGATCTCATGGGGGAGCAGACCATCTTGTGCGGTATGCTCCAGGTGGGCTCTTTGCTGTGTTATGACAAAATGATGGAAAAAGGCATGGATGAAGGATATGCCTCAAAACTGGTGCAGTACGGCTGGGAGATCATCACCGAGGCGTTGAAGCACGGGGGTATCACCAACATGATGGACCGGTTGTCCAATCCTGCCAAAATCTTGGCCCATGACCTGAGCGAGCAGTTGAAACAGATCCTGACCCCGCTGTTCAACCGGCACATGGATGACATCATGACCGGGAATTTTTCCAAGACCATGATGGCAGACTGGGCCAATGATGATGCCGACCTGCTTAAATGGCGGGCCTTAACAGCTGACACCCCTTTTGAAAAAGCGGTGTCCCAGCAGGCGGATATCCCGGAACAGGCATACTTTGACCATGGTATTCTCATGGTGGCCATGGTCAAGGCCGGGGTGGAACTGGCCTATGATACCATGGTGTCTGCCGGTATTGTTGCAGATTCCGCCTATTACGAATCATTGCACGAGGTACCGCTCATCGCCAATCTCATTGCCCGCAAAAAGCTGTATGAGATGAACGTGGTGATTTCCGATACCGCAGAATACGGGTGCTATCTGTTTTCCCACACAGCAGTACCCCTGCTGGAAAAATTTATGGAAACCATAGATGTGGATGTCATCGGCAAAGGCCTTGATCTCACAGACACCGGTGTGGACAATATCCGGCTGATCCAGGTCAATGATGCCATCAGTACCACATCGGTGGAGAAAGTGGGCAGAAAACTGCGGACCTACATGGGGGACATGAAATCCATCCTTTAAAGCGCATTTTCTTGTTTTGTTTAACAGAAAATTGAGGAGTAAGGCACCAAGGGGTATCCCGATCTATCTAAAAAATACACTGCCCCGTTCCGGGGATCACGGCGTGTGAAAACCCTGGCCGGAAATCTCTATGGTCTGCAGGATGGCTTCTTGTTCATCCAGGATCTGGTCAAGGGTTTCACCGGTGGTGTAGGGGTTCATGATCACTGACCGCAGCACGACTGCCGTGTGGCTGTCACCAGGGCGGATTTTCAAACAGGTTCTGGACACAAAGCTTTTGCCGGCCTCCCGCTGAATCCGCTGGAGATGTGTGTTTATTTCATCCAGGCAGGTATCCAGGTGCTGCCGCCGGGATTGCGGCAGGTCAGTATCCAGGTATTGCCGCAGGTGCGCAGGCACTGCCCGGTAGGTGAGGATGTTGAGCACAGGGTCTGTCACCAGCTGGAACAGGGCCCGGGCCCTGATTTTCTGTGCAAACAGCCTGGTGGTTTCAATGCCGTGATCGATCATCAGGCCATATCCCCTGGATCCCATTATTTTCAGGGCACTGTCCAGAATCAGGGAGCTTGCCTCCCGTGATCCCTCCAGGGTCTTGATGCCCAGGTCCACCGACCCTTTGCGGTTTACGTATCCGGCATGGTATGCGATCTGGTCCAGGGCCTTGGGGTCTTTGAAATAGACCATGCCGGCACTCATGGGCATGTAAAACTGCTTGTGGCAGTCAATGGTCACGGAATCAGCTTCCTGTATCCCGGCCAAAAGGCTTTTGTATGTTTCCGACAGCAGTACCGGACCGCCCCAGGCAGCATCCACATGGAAATGGATCCGGTGCTTTTTGCACAGGGCTGCCATCCGGGGCAAAGGATCAATGCTGCCGGTTTCCGTGGCACCGGCAATACCCACTAGGGCGGCAATCTGTGTTTTTTTATCTTGTGAAAATTTTTCGACCAGCCGGGTCAGCTTTGCCATGTCCACCTGGTGGTTTTCATCCACCTCCACTGCAATGATGTTGCGGTTTCCAATGCCCAGTATACCGCCGGCTTTTTTCAAAGAAAAATGGCCCCTTTCCGACACCAGCACCACCAGCCGTTCCAGATCATGGGCTTTCATGGCTGCGGCCATGCCGTCCTTTTCAACCCCTGAAAAATGTCCTGCGGGGGGCAGGCACAGGTTTCTGGCCACCCACAGGGCCGTGATGTTGGCTGTGGTGCCGCCGTTGGTGAACAGGCCCAAAGAGGTATCCACATTCTGGACATGGGCATCATAAAATGCGGGCGGTTTGTCAAAGATCATCCGGTGCATCTTGGCCAGCACCTGTTTTTCCAGCACGGACAATACCTTGGAGGTTTCCAGCTTGATCAGGTTCTGGTTCAACGCAGCGGCAATGGCCTTGAGGTGCACCATGAAAAAGGGTATGGCCGAGGTCATGTGGCCGATAAAATAGGGGGATGCCACATTCACAGCCTTTGGTGCAATCTCGTTGATGATATCCTTGATAACATCAGCCAGTTTTTTTTCCGGTTCCCGGTTGATCAGGGTATTGGTATAGGATTCGGCCAGGGTTGCCAGGGGGACGGCTTCGGTGACCCCAACATGGGTGTTGAGAAAATCATGGAGCCCGAACAGAATCTGTTCCATGTATTTTACCAGGGTCTGCCGGCTTTTTTCATCTTCAGGCCGGATAAACACCCGGTGAAGGGTGTTCCAGTCCGCCACCAGGTCTGAGGGAATTTTTTCAGGTGCTGTCATGGCATGTTTTTTGTTTTCATTGTTTACAAAACCTGTATGATGGACTTTTGGCAAATAATAGTCAATGTCAAAATTTTCAGAGGAGAGACTATGGACCTTCATGTAAATGATATACTGACCCGTATTTCCCGGTATAATCTTATCCGGAACGGCCGAATGATTTATATCGATGTGCACCAGAAAATCCAGGGGCATCTGGCAGGTGCGTATATTGCCGTGCCGAATCTGGTCAATA
>JAABTU010000043.1 GCA_011389715.1 Desulfotignum sp. | reverse complement strand
CTCGTAAGCCCTCTGGGTATGGCTGCCACCAAATTTCTCGGAACCACTTTTTCCTTTTTTCATCTAACCGTTCCTTTCATACACGGACCAGGTTCGTTCCCGAAATATGAACTCGAAAATACAAAGCACCCGGGGAAATTTAATTAAATTATTAACATTCATAATAAGATTTTATATCAATATTATTCTATTTAATCAAATTAGAATTAATTGAAAATATATGTTTTTATAAAAAAATCCATATTTAAATAGTTTTTTAAAACAAATTTAAATAATCCTTGACATGGAATCACTGAACAATATATTGATTGGTCCATAATTTAATCAAATTTATGTATAAAAGTATAAATTTTGCATAAAACAATGTATTAACGGATGGTTATTTATAATTATTTTGATCAAATAATAAAATAATTCTCCCTGACATATTAATCAAATCACGATTAGGAAATGACAAGGAGCCACCACAATGAGAGGGTCTGAAGTTCTGGTAAAAATGCTTTCTCTATACAATGTCGATACCATTTTCGGGGTGCCCGGTGACACCAGTCTGCCTTTATATGAGGCGCTTTACGACTCGGACGGGAGCATCCGCCATGTTCCTGCAAGGGACGAACGGTGTGCCTCGTTCATGGCCGATGCCTATGCACGGATTACCCATCGACCGGGGATCTGCGAATGTCCAAGCGGCGCAGGGGCACTTTATTCGATCCCCGGGATTGCAGAAGCAGATGCTGCCTCCATTCCGGTGATTGTGTTTACCTCAGACAATCCCATCAGCGGAGAAGGCAAAAAAACCATCACGGAGCTCGACTGTCAGCGGCTGTTCGAACCTGTCACCAAGTGGTCTGCCTTGGTCAAGGATACCCAGCGGATCCCGGAAATCATCCGCCGGGCTTTCCGCATTGCAACCACGGGCCGTCCGGGTGGGATCCATTTGGCTTTTCCCCAGGAGGTCCTCACAGGGACTTGGCAGGGAGATGAAAAAAGCCTTTATTCGGAAAGCGAATGTTCCAAATACCCGGCTTTCAGGACCCGGGGAAGCCGTGAATCCTTAGAACAGCTGGCCAAAATCCTCAGAGTATCCAAAAAACCAGTGATCGTGGCCGGAGGCGGGGCCGGACATGCACAGGCCAAAAAAGAGATCCAGCAGCTGGCATCCCTACTTAACGCCCCAGTGGTCACTACCATTTCAGGCCAGGGAATCATGCCTGATGATCATCCCCTGGCTTTAGGTGTCATCGGGGACAATGGGTTTCATCCGCATGCGGTCCGTGCGGTTGAAGAAAGCGACACGATGCTTTACATCGGTTGTAAAATGGGATCGGTATCAACTATGAAATGGACACTGCCCTCGTTTGATCCGGAACGGGCTCTCCTCCAGATTGATCTTGACCCTGTGATGCTGGGAAACAATTACAAAAACCGGGTGAGTGTGGCCGGGGATGCCAGACTGGTCACTCGAGATCTTTGTTCACTTTTGGCAGATATGAAACCCGGACCCGGCCAATGGATTGATGATCTCAATGCGCAACGTCGGTCATTCTGGCATAAGGCCAAAACTGCCATGTCCTCATCTTCAACCCCCATCAAACCCCAGCGAGTCATTGCCGCACTGAATCGCCACCTGACAGGCAATTCCATTGTCATTTCCGACGCCGGTACCCCAACCCCTTTTATCACACGGTATCTGAGGCTCAGAGATGATGCCTCATTCTTTATCATCCCAAGAGCCTTTGGCGGTCTTGGTTATGCCATACCAGCCGTGGCGGGTGCCTGGTTTGCCCATCCGGGAGCCACGCTGGTGGGACTTTTTGGTGACGGCAGTCTCGGCATGTCGGCCGGAGAGCTTGAAACCCTTGCCCGGTACCAGATCCCCTGTGTCCTCATCCATTTCAACAACAGCTGTTTTGGCTGGATTAAGGCACTCCAGGCGATCCACACTCAGGGTAAATTCTACTCCGTTGACTTCACGCCGGGGGACCCCTGCCTGGTGGCCCGGGGATTTGGTTTGAAAGCCATTGGCATCACAGACCCGGAAACGCTGGACACCGTACTGGACGAGGCCTTTGCTCACAAGGGCCCGGTTTTTGTGGACATTGCCACTGAATCCGAGGTTACAGAACTGCCGCCGGTATACTCATGGATGAAGGCCACGGGCAAAACATCAGCAAGCATTCTTGAAACTGTCACAAAAGATGTTGACGTTTAAAGCGCTTGCCTTAATTTTTTCTGTCGAACAGATCGGCAGTCAGGAGGTTTGATAAATGAGTGTTTCAATAATCATCATCGGCGGCGGCTGGTCTGGTTGTGCCGCAGCCTTGGCCGCACGACAGCAAAAAGCGAACGTGACGCTGATAGAGCGGACAGACATGCTTTTGGGCACCGGCCTGGTTGGGGGAATCATGCGCAATAACGGACGATTTACTGCAACGGAAGAACTCATCGCCATGGGTGGTGGCGAGTTGTTTGAGCTTATTGACCGAAACTTGATCCACAAAAATTTCAATTTTCCGGGCCACCGGCATGCCAGTCTCTACAACGTGGCCACCATTGAACCTGCTGTTCGGCAACTGTTGACGGACCGGGGTGTCCACATCCTGATGCAGAGCAGGATCACCGATGTTTCCATGCATGGCGACAGCATCCGGTCACTGGAAGGAAGCCACCGAAAAAATCCGTTTACCATTGCCGGTGACATGTTTGTGGATTCCACGGGAACAGCAGGTCCCACCGCCATGTGTACCAAACACGGGAACGGTTGTGCCATGTGTATCCTCCGGTGCCCTGCCTTCGGGGGGCGTGTCAGTGTCACCGGCAAATGCAGCATCTCAGAGATGGCTGCCCAAAAACCCGGTCAGACAGGGGCCATGAGCGGTTCCTGCAAACTCCATAAAGAGTCGCTGACCAGGGACATTCGTGATCGCCTCAACAACACGGGCATGGCCATTATTCCTGTCCCTGAAGAATTCAACATCAAGGGAAAACTGGAAATTAAGGCTTGCCAGCAATACGCGCTGGATGATTTTGAAGCCAATGTGATTCTTCTGGATACCGGTCATGCCAAACTCATGACACCATATTTCCCTTTGGATCTGCTGCGCAGAATACCCGGATTTGAAAACGCTCGATTTGAAGACCCTTATGCAGGGGGTGTCGGCAACTCCGTCAGATTCACCGCCATGGCTCCGCGTGATGATTGTCTCAAGGTAAACGGCGTGGAAAATTTGTTCTGTGCCGGAGAAAAGGCCGGTCTTTTGGTGGGTCACACAGAAGCTATATGTACCGGCACCCTGGCAGGGTATAATGCGGCCTGGCCTGACAAACCCGGGCTGACAATTCCGGATACCCTGGCCATTGGGGATGCCATCAGCCATGTGCGGCAGGAAATGACGGAGAAAAACCGCCTTGATCGCAAATATACTTTCTCTGGATCGGTTCTGTTTGAACGGATGAAAGAAAAGGATCTTTATACCACCGATATCGCCGCCATAAAAAAACGGGTTGCCAGGACAGGCCTTGTCAATCTGTTTTCCCGCTAACCGCCGCACATAAATTCCATCTCTCTTGGATTGCGGCAATATTAAGAGGAGGAAAACATGCAGATGCCCATCACTGCACATAATCTGAACATGACCCTTGACACCATCACCGGAGGCAGGGTTTCGGGCGATGCCCGGGCAGGAAAAAATCCCTTTGTGGTCACCAAATCATCAGGCATCCCGGGGAAAGCGGTCACGGAAACCCCGGGCCTTGTCTGGGGACGGCCCGACCAGGAACTGAAAAAGGTAGCTGTGATGATGACCCTGACCGAAAGCGCCATCGAACTTGCCGGGGCGACCGAGGTGGATGCCATTATCGCGCATCATCCCATTGCCGATGCTTCGAATTCAGGCGGTGTCCTGCTCAGAACCTACCTGGATCTGTACAATGTGTCGGTATTTGAACTCCATGAGGCCTTTCACGGGCTTCACCCCGGCATCGCTTTCCTTCACGGTCATGATGCCGGGTATGTCAACATCAGCTACAGCAACATCCCTGGCAACATCCTTTTTGTGGGAAATACACTGAAGGACGTCACTATCCTTGGTGATATCCTTTCCCGTTTGGACCGGTTCATGGATTTTGAAACCGAAACACAAATTTTGGATAACGAACGTAAGTCCCGGAACTGTAATGAGATCATGGAAACCGCTGTATGCACCCGGGGTGTCATCCTAGAAGGCCGTCCAGATAATACTGTCAACAAAATTATGCACATTTTCCCTCACACCGGGTTCACCCCGGTTCACATGGAACGGGTCCTGAAAGAACATCCCATGGTGGACACCGTGCTGGCTACCATCAGCCGGGTTTTCCCTGAACACGCCCTGGTGGAAAAAGCCCGGGAACTTGGCCTAAATTTCATCTGCGGCAACTCTCACGCCCTTGAAATAATGGAGAACGGGCTGCCCCTGGCTCGGGCCATTAAAATGCTTTTACCGGATCTTGAGGTGGTCATTTTCAAGGAACGCATGACCAGTATTCCCTTAGAGCAGTTCGGTGGCAAGGCCATCCAGGATTATGCTCAAAACATGGCAGAAAATTACCTGGTAAGAAAACAGGGCTGATTTCAGCTCAAGGCATTCAAAGAACATAACAACCGTTTAAACAAGGAGATAATCCATGAATGAAACTTCAGCAATCACACCCCGGAAACGGCTCCGGGGAATCGAAATCACCGGACTTGTCCTGGTGGTTCTCTCGTTTTTGGGACTGATCTTTGCCCCTCATCATATCTCCGGGGTATTTGATGCCATGCTCAACAAGGCCTACCCTATTATCGTCAAGGTGTTTCTCACCGGCAAGGTAGGTGTTGCCATCATCATCAGTGTAGTGATCGGCCGGATTCTGGAACGGCTTGGGTTTACAGACGCTTTGATGCGCCTTTTCATTCCCGTGACCCGACTCATTGGCGTCAATTCTTCGATCATTGTGCCTTCGGTTTACAATATTCTTGGTGACATCAATGCTGCAGGAAGAATTGCCGGCCCGATTCTGGTCAAGGCCGGTGCCACCAAAGATGAACAGAAAATGGCTATCTGCACAATGGTCCAGTCCCAACAGTCCTTTTCGACATTCATGTTCTGCATTATTGCCCTGACTGCTATCCAGGCAAAGGTATTTGTGGTGATTTTGATCTCGGTCTTCGCTCCTCTGGTTATCGTCCCACTGTTGATGAAACTCACATTCTGGCGGGACACCCGTGCCGTTCCCTTGGATGAGATGCCTTCGTTCACTCCCAAAACCGGGGCCCTGCCCACAATCTTCGGCGCGGCAAAAGAAGGTGCAGAACTTTTGTTTCTCCTGATCATCCCTGCTGTCGGCGTGATCTTTGCCTTCATCGGAGCCCTGGAATACATCGGCATATGGGCCTATATTGAAGGCGGGCTGTCATCGCTCCTTTCCGCCTTGTCCATTGATCCGGAATCTGGTATTGTCAGTATTCTGGCATCTCCGACCCTGGCAACTGCTCAGCTCAAGGAAGTGGCTGCCACACTTCCTCCCAAGATGGTGATCGGTTCTGTTGTCCTGGCGGCATCAGGCTTTCCTTTGTCAGTGATCTTCGGCCAGATACCGGCCATCTGGTCTGAAGCCACTGAATTGACTCATTTTGAGGCCATGGGAGCGGCTGTGATTGGTGTAGTCATGCGCCTCATCACAGCAGGTCTTGTGGCCACGCTTTTAACACCGCTGCTCCTCTGAAATCGATTGCAAACAAGCGCTTAGCCCGGCGGACAGATCCGGCGGGCTAAGCCGGAAAAGACCCGGTTTAGGCGCATGATAAAATTTTTGTGAACTCGGTATCTGTGGTAGGCAGGCTCTCTGGGAGGATGAAACAGATAGTGGTCCATTGTATCCAGGTTGGTGGATACCAGCAAGGATGCAGTTTAATAGGCCAGGCTTTTGGAGCGGTAAAATCTGGAATCGCCCAACTTGGGGTTTTCCAGTACCAGATCGGAAATCCTTTACTGATAGATCCCTGTCAGGCCCATAGATGTACACCCCTATATCACCATGTTGGAGAAATTGAACAGGCGCTGAATACCGACAAATCCTTCTGCCGGCAGGACTATAGAGACGATTAAGCTGCCCGGATTAAAGAATTCGGCACACCAACCGCCCTTCCGGCGGAACATCGGGATCTTTTCATCCCTGAACAAGGGTATCCGGATTTCCCTGTCCAGGTTCCTGCCCCGGCCCGCCACCACTGCCGAAAATGCAAACGGATACACGGCAACCGCCGCCTGCCCGGTCTCTTTGACCTTTGCCATCAGGACACGATCAAATTCATAGGATCTGACACGGGGTAAAATGCTGGATCCGGTGTCATACCATCACCGGCGTTTTTTCATCAGGTGGATCGATCCGGTCCTAGCGGACTTCGACTCCTCCATGATAGCTTCGAAAAAGATGGGGTGGGGATGGATTATGACGAGGGGATTCCTCAGGCAGGCCTTCATTTAAATGACCAGATTGCCTTCCGCCATAAGTTCCGGGTATGCTCCCCCACAATGACCATGCCCAAAATCCTTTCAGGATCCGAAGCTGATAAAATTTTTACAAACTCCTGGATTTTGTCCACACTTTTTGTCTGTACCATGGCGGTTAGGATATGGATCGGTCCTTTTTTTTATCGTGTTGTCGAAAGCAGGAACTGGCCCTTTTTGCCGTGTAAGAGAATTAACCTTTTACCGGCAGCGGATCTGCTCCCAGGCTTCAGGTCTTCTTCAGCCTTTTTCCGACATCCATGCCCCGGTCACTGCTTGAATGAGACACCCGGTTCTGGTGATTTCCAGGGGATTGAACCATGCCGCCGGTGTGGGGGTTGACACCCTGCCTTTTATGAAGTCAAGAAACTAACCGTTTGTGGCTCCCGGACATCGCTCCTGCGTATAGGTTTTTTTCTACCCTTTTTTAGTATCCATCACCTGGCTGCTGCCGGTCAATATCCCCGGTCCGGTTTGGCTTCCAGGGGATTGAATCCGGGCTTTCAGGGTATGATACAAGGTTCCCTTTTTACAGGAGGAATAAACTAACCACTTCATGTCCTTTTTTGGTCAGAACATGATACCCATCCCCCCGGATCATCAGTGCCCGGTCCCTTAACCTTGTCAGTGACCTTGCCACTGCTGCCGGTGCTGAAAGGTATTTGTCCATTCCAATGTGGGAGCGTTCAAACCTGTTTTCCCGGGTGTGGACCGTCTGCTCGAATCCATAACAGGCGGTCAGGATATCGGCATTGGTGACATGGCCCTTTGTCTTAGCCATGCTCAGGATGGTTTTCTGAAGGTGTGACAATCGCTTCATGGTCCTGGTCCTTTTTCTTGAATCCGTTCATAGCTGACCGGCGTTTTCCCTCCGGTGTCCGTGGTCCGGTTGACAATCCACCATGCAATAAACATCTGCCGTTTGAATGCAAATCCCGCCGGCGGCATGGGGTTCCTTTCCGGGTCCTGGCTCCGCAAAATTCCCGCCGCAGTATTTCATCAAATGTGTATTTCACTTTTCCTTCCTCCCTCGAAAAGGGTACATATTGTTACGTCTCATGGGGTTTGCATGGTCCCTTGAAACGCTTGTCATTTAAGGTTTTACAGGTTCTTGACTCGACATTTTTCGACACCTCATGGGGTTTGTGTAATCCTTCATGTCCCAACCCGGCTTTAAAAACGTGAGTTTTTTGTGAGTATTCATGGGGTCCGTGATACCTGTCTGGAATTGGAGTTTTTTGGAGTCCCCATATTGAGTTTTATATAGTTCGCATGGGGTTTGTTCGGCCCCACTCTATTATCCCC
>JAABTU010000042.1 GCA_011389715.1 Desulfotignum sp. | reverse complement strand
TTGAACTGGGATGGAAAAACATCAAGCTCTATTTCATGATGGGCCTGCCCTTTGAAGAAGCCACAGACATCCAGGGCATATGCGATCTTTCCGACAGCCTGGCATCAGCATATGCCAAAGGAAAGCGCAGTATCAACGTCAGCGTCACCACCTTTATTCCCAAGGCCCACACCCCTTTCCAGCGCCATCCCCAGCTCACCCTGGATGCCACCATGGAGCGCCTGCATTTTTTGAAAAAAAACCTGGGCCATCCCAAGGTCAACCTCAAATGGCAGGACCCCTGCATGAGCCTTGTGGAAGGGGTTTTTTCCAGGGGAGACCGGCGGTTGTCGCATCTGTTGCAGGCTGCCTTTGAAAACGGCTGCCGCCTGGACGGGTGGAATGATTATTTTGACTTTTCCAAATGGCAAAAAGCCTTTGACCAGACCGGCATTGACCCGGATTTTTACACCTCCCGGCACCGGGAAAAAAAGGAACCGCTGCCCTGGGACCACATTGATACCGGCGTGTCAAAACAGTTTCTGGAAAAAGAGTGGGAAAATGCGGCAAAAAAGGCCCTGACACCGGACTGCCGGGAACAGGACTGCACCGGATGCGGGGTCTGCGACTTCAAGCAGATCCGGCCGGTTATTCATGATACCAAAACAATGCCCTTTTCCGGAGAACCGCCTGCCCCCCCCATGGAAGATGCCGCCTTTGCCCAGTATACCATCTGGTATTCAAAACTGGAAGATGCCCGGTTTTTCGGGCACCTGGAACTGGCCACCATTGTCCAGCGGGCAGTGAGACGGGCCGGTCTGGCCGTGAAATATTCCAAAGGATTCAACCCGTCCATGCGGCTTTCCTTTGACAGTGCCCTGCCTGTGGGAATGGAAAGCCAGGAGGAGATTTTTCATATTTTCCTTGACCGGAAACTGGCCCCGGAAACCATCCAGAAGGCCTTAAACCGCAAGCTGCCCTCCGGCCTGGCTGTGACAGACTGCCACCTCACCCGCCAGGGGCAGGCCGATGCTTTTGCTGCCTGTGTCTATCAGGTGCGGCTTCTGGAAACCAGCCTGGATACAGAAGCAGTGGACCGATTTATGGCAAAAGATGCTTTTATTGTTGAAGATCTGTCCAAAAAAGGTAAAATCAGAAAAACCGATTTGCGGCAGTCTGTTGCAGCACTGGACTGGAAAACACCCCATACCCTTGAAATGACCATGCAGCCCTATAACGGCAGACAGATCAGGCCCGGAACTATTCTCAAGCAGTGCTTCGGCCTTTCAGATGCCGCTGTTTGCCAGGCACGGATCAAAAAACTGAAACAAGGATGACCCCATGCTAAAAGAGCTTGTTGTAAATGCCGTACCCCATGAAACCCGGGTGGCTTTGCTGGAAAACGGGAATATTGTGGAAGTGTTCATTGAACGGGAAGATGAAACCAGCATTGCCGGCAATATTTACAAAGGCCGTGTCCAGCGGGTACTTCCCGGCATGCAGGCAGCATTCGTGGACATCGGGTTTGACCAGGCCGCCTTTATTTACGTGGATGATGTGCTGGATACGGAAAGTCACAAAATGTACCAGAAGTTTGAACAGGACCAGGATGTGGAACCGGAAACCGAAACTGATGATGAAGACAGTCTCCCCCTGGAAAAACAAACATGGAAACCCTCATCACATCCGGATTGCAGCATTGAAGACCTGCTCACCGAAGGCCAGGAAATCCTGGTCCAGGTATCCAAATCTTCCATCGGCACCAAAGGCCCCAGGGTCACCACCCATATTTCCCTGGCCGGCCGGTACATGGTGCTGATGCCCACGGTGGACCATATCGGCATTTCCAAACGCATTGAAGATGAGACAGAAAGAAACCGCCTGCGGGAACTTCTGCTGTCCATGCGCAAAAACAGTTTCGGGTACATATTCAGGACCCAGTCCCAGGGGGTGAACGCGGCCACCATCAAAAAGGAAATTGATTTTCTCACCAAGACATGGGAAGAGATCCAGAGCAGAAACCGCATCGGTTCAGCCCCTTCCCTGGTATACAAGGACCTTACCATCACCTTCCGGGCGGTGCGGGACCTTTTGGCCAGTGAGGCGGACAAACTGATCATTGACTCTCCAATGGAGTATGAGCGTGTCCAGCAGTTTTTACAAAAACTGCTGCCGGATGTACATCTGCATGTGGAACTCTACCAGGGCCGGGAATCCATTTTTGATGCCTTCAATATTGAAGGGGATGTGGCCAGGGCCCTGAAAAAAAAGGTGTGGCTCAAATCCGGGGGATACATTGTCATAGAACAGACCGAGGCCCTGGTGGCCATCGATGTAAACACCGGCCGGTATGTGGGCAAACACAATTTTGACGAAACCATCCTGAAGACCAACCTGGAGGCGGTCAAAGAGATTGCCTATCAGATTCGGCTGCGCAACATCGGGGGCATCATCATCATCGATTTTATCGACATGAAAAAAGATTCCCACAAGGAAAAGGTGATGTCTCAGCTCAATGAAGCCATGAAAAAAGACAAAAGCCAGACCAATATCCTCCCTCTTACCGAGCTGGGCCTGGTCCAGATGACCCGCAAAAGGACCCGGCGCAATCTGACCCGCACCCTTTGTGAACCCTGTTTCTACTGCAACGGCAATGGCCATCTTTTGTCCAAAAAATCCATCTGCCACAAAATTTTCCGGGACCTTGTCTCAGAGGCAGGGGATATCATGGGCAACCGGTTCACGGTGAAGGTGCACCCGGAAATTGCCCAGCTGCTCCATGGCCGGGAAAAACATTTGATCGCCTCCCTGGAAACCCAGTTTTCCAAACCCATTGCCATCTATCCGGAGCCCCATTACCACCTGGAAGAATACCATATTTTTGAATCTTTGGTGAAATGATGATTCAATTGTTGACTTTTTTTCCGGAAAAAAATATTATATTATGTTTATTATAGTTTGTTGTGAACCCCGAAAATAATAACCAGATTCAGTTAAGGACACTAATTTTATGAAAAGAACATTTCAGCCAAGCAATCGGAAAAGAACCAGAAAACACGGATTCCTTAAAAGAATGTCCACACCGGGCGGAAAACGCGTCATCCGTGCCAGACGGGCAAAAGGCAGAAAAAGACTGGCATTGTAAAAAGGATTTGATTGAAGGATTTTTCTTTACCCAAAGAGGTGAGGCTCAGGAAAAGGGCCGAATTTTTAACGCTTTCGAAACAGGGGAAAACAGTATATTCCCAATATTTTTTAGCCATTGTCTGTGACCGGTCGAACCAGCACAACCGAATCGGTATTACCGTATCAAAAAAAGTGGGGAATGCAGTAGCGCGTAACAGGATTAAACGACTTATCAGAGAATATTTCAGACATAAGAAACATTCAATCCCGGGAGCCAGGGACATCAATATCATTGCAAGAAAGGGTCTGACTACGCTATCCAACAGGCAGATAATTGAGAAGCTTGATAAACTTTTTATTAAAATAGCATTGGCCGATAAAGAATGATGAAGCAGCTATTGTTACTATTGATTAAATTTTATCAATTTTTTATATCACCGCTGACAGGCCAGAACTGCCGGTTTTATCCCAGTTGTTCAGCCTATGCGGTTGAGGCGGTGCAAAAACATGGCAGTCTCAAAGGCAGTTTGCTGGCTGCAAAGCGAATATTGCGTTGTCATCCATTTCATGCAGGGGGATTTGATCCGGTTCCATAATTGATCCATATGCCCGACTGTTTTCCTCTCCCCTGAAAACCGTTTGAAAAAATTTTCAAACTTAGGAGAGAAAATGGATGAACAAAAACGATTATTGTTAGCGGTATTATTGTCTGTGGTAGTCCTTGTGGGGTATCAATTCTTTTTTACCACACCGCCGGCTGACCGTAATCTGCCACAGAACACCCAAAAATCCTCGGACCAGGCCCGGCAGCCCGCAGCCGGAGACAGCCAGTCCACTGTTTCCGACTACAACCGTGCAGACCAGGGTCTTCCTTCGCCCTCACCCCAATCGTCAGCAGCGGATTTCAGAACCATTTCCGTGTCAACCCCTTTGTACAACATTGCCATATCTGAACATCTGGCTGCTGTCACAAGCCAGTCACTCAAACAGTACAAATCCAGCAATGGTTCATCCACCGACCTGAAGCAGATGGTGAACCCCCGGCTGTCCCGGGGTACGCTGATCACCGGCACACAGGGAGGCACCATCCAGGGACTTGACAATGCGGTATTTTCCGCAGATACAGACACCACAAATCTGACCCTTGCCCAGGGGGAAAAAGCGGTTGCTTTTTCATGGACCAGCCCCCACGGCATTACCGTCAAAAAAATCTATCGGTTTCAGGCTGATTCCTATCTGATTGACTGTAACATTGTGATCCAGAACGGATCAGGCATGCCCTTGAATGACGCGCTTATCATCACCACCCCGGGTATTTTTGACGAAGAAACCAAAAAGCGGTCCAGGTTTGCCTTTGAAGGACCTGTGGCCTATATCGGCAATGAATATCTCACCATTAAACCCAAAAATATTGAAGACCAGGACACCTTTACCGGCCAGGTCGACTGGACAGGATACACAGACCGGTACTTTCTGACAGCTGTTATGCCCCCTGAAACCGGGGATGCCCATCTCACACTCCAGTATGAAAATGAGATCGCAGAAAGCCGCCTGGTATGGCGAATGGACCGGCTGGATCCGGGGAAACAGGGGGAATATCCCTTTGTCTACTATATGGGGCCCAAAAGCCACAAGGTGCTCAGCCAGTATGACAATTCTTTGAAAAAATCCATCAATTTCGGTTTTTTTGATATTCTTGCCAAACCGCTGCTTATCACCATGAATGTTATCCATGATGTGATTCCCAACTATGGGGTGGCCATCATCCTTTTGACCATTCTCATCAAGCTCATTTTCTGGCCCCTGGGCACCAAAAGCTACAAATCCATGAATGAGATGAAAAAGGTCCAGCCCCTGATGATGGAAATCCGGGAAAAATACAAAAACGACAAGCAGCGCATGAACCAGGAAATCATGGGCCTGTATAAAACCTACAAGGTCAACCCTGCCTCGGGCTGCCTGCCTTTGTTGGTGCAGATGCCTATCTTCTTTGCGTTGTACCGGATGCTCTACCAGGCCATTGAACTGCGCCATGCTCCGTTTGTGGGCTGGATCACCGACCTGTCCGGTCCGGACCGGCTGTTTCATTTTGACTTTGCCATTCCCCTGATGGAGGCCCCTTATGGAATTCCAGTGCTTACCCTGCTGATGGGAGCCTCTTTCCTGCTTCAGCAGAAAATGACCCCCATGGCCGGTGATCCCATGCAGGCAAAAATGATGATGCTCATGCCCATCTTCATGACAGTGCTTTTTATCAATTTTCCGTCAGGACTGGTCTTGTACATGTTTGTAAACAATATCATTTCCATGGGCCAGCAGTATTATACCCAAAAGAAATTTTCCAGATAGCAGGAGGCAATTTATGAAAAAAACCCAGGAATTCAGTGGAAAAGACGTTGACGCTGCCGTCAAGACTGCCTGCTCAGTCTTGTCTGTTTCCAAAAAAGAACTCAAATATGACGTAATCTCTACCGGTGCATCCGGCATATTCGGAATCGTGGGCCGCAAAGATGCCATCATAAAGGTGTTTCTTCCCCAGAACAGCACAGGCGCATCTGAAGATGATATGGAAGGCATTCGCTCCATGGTGGATGAAGCCTTTGGAGAAGACACCCGGCTGAACAGTCAGGATACCCGCCAAAAAGAGAACAAAACCGATGATGACGGTCAGCAAAAAAAGCAGGCCCCTGCAAAGCCGCAAAAAAAGCCTGACCCTTCTCCTGAACGAGAACCGCAGCCAGAATTTAAGGCAAAAGAAACTGAAACAGCTGCCCCCCCCCCGCAGCCGGAAGCTGACAACAAAAAACCGCAGCCGGAAACCCGGCCAAAGGATGACAAACCAAAGCCCCGACCAAAAGATGATACCCCCGAATCCCCGACAGAAGCACCCGTGGTGGTGGATGTAACCCGGGAATCAATCGATCTGGGCATACTGACCCTGCAGAAAATGGCCGACCTGATCACCGAAGATGCTGTGGTAGAGGCGCAGACGGACAAAGACCATCTGACATTGAAAATTTCCGGCGGAAACGCCGGTATTCTCATCGGCAGAAAAGGCCAGACCCTGGATGCCATGCAGTTTCTGACCGACAAGATCATCAACCGGAAAAGCGAGGCCCGGGTCCGGGTGAAGGTGGATGTGGAAGGGTATACGGAAACCCGCAAATCCAATCTGCGGCACCTGGCTGTCAAAATGGCGGAAAAAGCCAAAAAAACCGGCCGGCCGGCCACCATCAACCAGATGAGTGCCCAGGACCGGCGGATCGTCCACCTGGCCCTGAAAGATGACAACCGGGTCCGGACCCAGAGCATGGGGGACGGCTATTACCGGCGCCTGGTGATTTTCCCCAAAAAAAAGAACTCCTTTGCCGGGAAAAAACGGTTTAAAAGATAGGCTTTATGAATGACACCATTGCTGCAATCGCCACTCCATATGGAAGTGGAGGAATAGGCATCATCCGGATCTCAGGTCCGGAGGCCATGGATATTGCGGCACAGATTTTTTCCAGGACCCGCACAGGAAAAGCAGCCCCTGGTCATCTGGCATCCCACCGGGTGTATCACGGATATGTGCGGGACAAGGCAGATATCATCGACGAGGTCCTGCTCATTCCCATGCACGGACCCCGGTCCTACACGGCCGAAGATGTGGTAGAAATTCAGGCCCATTCCGGCACCATTGTCCTCAAACAGATTTTGGAACTTTTGCTGTCAAAAGGGGCCCGGCTGTCTGAACCCGGAGAGTTCACCAAACGGGCCTTTTTACACCAGCGCATTGACCTGACCCAGGCAGAGGCGGTGGCGGATATCATCAATGCCAGATCCGTATCCGCCCTGAAATTTGCCGCTTCCCAGAACATGGGGGTATTAAAGGAACAGATCCAGACACTGCGGGACAAATTGATCCATCTGCTGTCCTCAGTGGAGGTGTGCATCGATTTTCCGGATGATGCCGCAGATCTTGATGTCACAGCCCGGGGAACACAAATCCTTGACACGGTGATAACCCGGTGCAAAACCTTCATCCAGCAGCACGAGGATGCCTGTTTTCTCAAGGAAGGCATCCGTATCGCCATCTGCGGAAAACCCAATGTGGGAAAATCCAGTCTCATGAACCGGCTGCTGACCCGGGAAAAATCCATTGTCACGGCCATGCCGGGCACCACACGGGATCCCATCCAGGAAGCGGTGAACATGAACGGCGTGCCGTTTGTGATCACAGATACCGCCGGTATCCATGATACCGACGATCTGGTAGAGATCATCGGTATTGAACGGGCCAAAGACCATATCAAGGATGCGGACCTGGTATTGTTCATGGTGGAACCCGGAACAATCCTTTCTGACAAGGAATTTGAAAAAATGGTGCCCACAGACAAAAAAATCATCCTGGTGACCAATAAAATTGACCTGATCCAGGACCCGGAGGGAGGAGAAAAACCGGGCAGACCGCCAATGCCCAAACTGCCTGGTGCCTGTGATGCCATGCCCAACATACAGATTTCAGCACTTCATGATTTAGGCATTAAACAGTTGCGCGAAAAGATTGTTTACCTGTGTGTCCGGGACCTGACCATGGAGGACTCTGCGGTGATCCCCAATCTGCGGCATAAAAATGCTTTGGTCCAGACCCTTGGGTTTCTTGCATCTGCAAAAGAGAATATAAAAAACAGGGAACCGGAAGAAACCCTGGCCATTGACCTGAAAAACAGTATTGATTCTCTGGGAACA
>JAABTU010000041.1 GCA_011389715.1 Desulfotignum sp. | reverse complement strand
AAATGCAGTGCCGATATATTTTTCTGCACTTGCAAAAAATTGGCCTGGCCTTAATTTGTATCTTAAAGGTGATAGGACGGGCGGCTTGCAGAAAAAAAACACTCTGCCGCAGGATGATAACAACGGCAAAATGCGTGATAAGGAGTTTTTTCATGACCCAGTTGCAGAAAATATCAGCTGCAGATGCCAGAGGTGCAGTGGATGAAGCAATGGCCCTGCTGGTGTGCATTTATGATGATAACAAGTTCAGGGATTCTGCCCACCTGGAAGGGGCGATTCCCATGAGCGAGTTTCTCAGAATGAAGCCGGACTTGACATTGGATACCCGTATCATCTTCTACTGAGGGTGACCCGGTGACAGCTCTGCGGCAAGGCTTGCCGCACAATATAGGGACGAAGGGTATACACGGATCCAGGTGCTTGATAAGGGAATTGCCGGCTGGAAGGATGCCGGCTTCAACATCCTGTGATCTGATGATTAATGGACTACCGGATCTGGTCAACAAAGGTACCTGTGTACGGGATATCCAGGCCGTGCTGAAGGATTCGGCTGCTGCCGCTTATTCATCCAGGACGTCCCGGATTTTTTTGGCAAGATCTTCCATGGAAAAGGGTTTCTGAAGAAAATGTACGTCTTCATTGAGCACACCCTGATGGGCAATAACGTTGGCGGTATAACCGGACATAAAAACAATTTTGAGCTGTGGACAGATGTCTGCCATTTTTTCAGCGAGATGCCTGCCGTTCATTTCCGGCATGACCACATCGGTCATGAGCAGGTGAATTCGGTCAGTATGAGTCCTGGCAATCTGTATGGCCAGGCCGGGAGTGTCAGCAGAAAGTGGGGTGTATCCCAGACTTTCCAGCATGGATTCGAGCATTTCCAGAATCGTGGCTTCATCTTCCACGATCAGGATGGTTTCTTTTTTGCCCAATGGCATGGGAGAAACAGGTTCGTCCGTTATCCTGCCGGGCACACCTGTATGCCGGGGCAGATAGATTCTGAAGGTGCTCCCCAGGCCGGGTTCGCTGTAGACATTGATAAAGCCGCTGTTCTGTTTGACTATGCCGTAAACAGTTGCCAGTCCGAGTCCGGTGCCTTTTCCTGGCTTTTTGGTGGTAAAGAAGGGTTCAAACAGATTTTTTTGTGTTTTCTTGTCCATGCCGCTGCCATTGTCACTGACTGCAAGCAGAACAAATTCACCGGAAATAAATCCGGCATGGGTATCACAATATTTCTGGTCAAATCGGGTGATGCCGGTTTCTATGGTGATCCTGCCCACGCCTGCAATGGCATCCCTGGCATTTACGCACAGATTTGCAAGGATCTGATCTATCTGTGAAGGGTCCATTTTTACCGCGCACACATCGTTTGCAGATTCCCAGAGCAGGGCAATGTCTTCACCGATGAGCCGGCCCAGCATTTTGAGCATTTTTTCCACAGTATCGTTGAGATCCAGCACTTTGGGGGAGATGGTCTGTTTTCTGGCAAATGCCAGTAACTGCCGGGTAATATCAGCAGACCGGTTTGCTGCACTGTGGATCTGCATAAGATCCCTGTATAGTTTGTCTTCCGGGTTTGCTTTTTTCATGGCCAGTTCTGCGTGGCCGGAAATAACGCCCAGCATATTGTTGAAATCATGGGCAACCCCGCCGGCAAGTGTGCCAACTGCTTCCATCTTCTGGGCCTGACGAAGCTGTTCTTCCATTTCTTTGTGGTCCGTAATATCGGTTGCCACCTGCAGTTTTACTATACGGCCGTCAGTCCATTTTATGGCCCTGTCATGGTTGACGTAGAATTTGCCGGTAAACGGGTTGTGGCCCTGCCATACACAGACACCTGTGGGATTTTTGTTTTCATCGATCAGTTTATCATTGGTGCAGTGAAGACAGGGGCCGGATGTATTTCTGAATGCCTTCCAGCAGATGTCACCGGTGCTGTCTTTGCCAAAACTTTCTATCATGTGTCTGTTCATGAAAATGATTTCACGGGTATCCATGTCCGCCACATAGATGGTGGCATCAATACTGTTCAATACAGCTATCAGTCTTTCATGGGATTCTCTTAATTGTATTTCAGCCTGCTTTTCCTTGCTGATATCCCGCAAATGTTCGACAACCTGTGCAATCTCATTGTTTTCATCAAGAACGGGATATGCCCTGACATCCAGCCATTTATCAATGTCTGTGACATATTTTTGTACCTGGGCCGGCTTTTTGGTTTTGTAAACCTCTGCAGTGGCGCAGGTGCGGCACGGTGACACCCGGCCGATCAGTTCATAGCATTTTCTGCCGATGGTATCTTCAGGGGTTCTTTCAAGAAACGCATACCCCGCTGTATTGTATCGTATGATCCGGTGGGTTTTGTCCTGGACCCCGATCACATCAGGGATACTGTCCAGAACCGCTTCAGTAAAATTGATGGAGGCGTTCAACACCTTTTTCACGCGGTTTTTTTCCTTGATCTCCAGCACCATCTCTTTTGAATGTTCCTGTATCCGGTTGTAATACAATGCGTTCTGAAGTCCCACAGCAATCTGATTTGCCGCTGTTTCAAGGAGGGTGGCGTGTTTGCGAAAATCATATTCACTGGCTGATGCCAGTGCCATTACACCGATAACCGCATTATCAATACACAGGGGCAGTGCGGCAAAAGAGGTCAGTCCGGCTTTTTTGCATTCTTTCCAGGTGCACCTGACATCTGTGTGGATATTGGCGGCATAAACAGGTTGTTTGTCTGTGACAGCTATCCCGCACAGGCACTGCCCAACCTTGTGTGTGCCTTCCTGATTGTGACGAAACCGGGGATCTTGATGTTTTTGTGAAATCAGATGCAGCTGGTCCTGTTCTCTCAAAAAAAAGAGTATAAGATCCGCAGGCATGACATCACCCATGCCATGAACGGCTGACCAGGCAAGATTATCAACGGAAAGCGTGCTGCCGAGTTGATCCCCAAGGGATTTGAGAAAAATCATTTCACGCAGATTCTGCTGCAGGTTCTGTTTGGCACGCTGGAGTTGGGCGGTCTCTTTTTCCAGTACATTGATTCGGTGCATCAATGCCTGCCTGGTTAATTTTTCAGCCATGAAAGATCCTTAATATGTGCATTTTTTCAACCCGGGCCTGGCTGCAACCGGAAGTGTAAGCCAAAATTGAACGACAGCAGATGGTTATTGAAATACCACCATTGCCTTGTTTGTTCAAGACCTTGGCTGCAGTTTTTTCATTACCAGTATTCTGGTTTTAAGAGGTGAGCAACCAGTACCAGATGGAGCAGATCCACACGGGCACACTGGATGTATTGGAGCGTAACGGCATTATGCCCCCCTTGCCGGGACCATTCAGCAACGGATTGATTTGCCGGTTTTCAGCTGGGGCACTATCCTGGATTATGCCTGTTTTGTGGTGGCTGCTGACAGAATTGTCCTGGATCAGCCGAACCGTCCGGTGATGTAATCCTGGGTCAACTGGTGCAGGGGATTGAGGAAGATCTGTTCCGTAGGACCGATTTCAATGAGATCTCCCAGGTGGAAATAGGCGGTACGCTGGGATACCCGTGATGCCTGCTGCATGGAATGGGTAACAATGGCAATGGAATAATCCCGGCGAAGTTCATCAATCAAGTCTTCAATGATGGCCGTGGCAATGGGATCCAATGCAGAACAGGGTTCATCCATGAGAATCACTTCCGGGTTGACGGCAATGGTTCTGGCGATGCACAACCGCTGCTGCTGGCCCCCGGACAGGCCGGTTCCGGGCTGATCCAGCCGGTCCTTGACCTCGTTCCACAAACCGGCCCGGACCAGTGATTTTTCCACCAGCTCTTCTGCCTCGCTCCGGTTGGTAACAAGTCCGTGGATTTTGGGGCCATAGGCCACATTGTCAAAAATGGATTTGGGAAAAGGGTTGGGTTTCTGGAAAACCATACCGATCTGTGCCCGAAGCGGCACCACATCCACATCCTTGTCATAAATATTTTTGCCTTCCAGAAAGATGCGCCCTTCCACCCTGCAGCCGTCAATGGTGTCATTCATGCGGTTCAAACAGCGTATGAATGTGGATTTGCCGCATCCGGACGGACCGATCATGGAAATGACCTCATTGGAACCAATATCCAGGGATACGGCATTTATGGCTTTGGTGGCGCCGTTGTCATAAAAAACACTGACCTCTTCGCACCGCATTTTGGGATTTTTAACGTTTTTTTCTCCAACAGTGTTCCGGTTTTCCTTATCCACCAGAAGGTGGCTGCGCCTCTGGGAAGGGGCGCTTTCCGGTCCGGTCTGTTCTGCCGTATGCCGGGCTTTTGCCTGGACAGTTGTGTTATCTGTATTCATTGAAGGCTTCTTTATTTTTAAAATTTACAGGGTGCATGACAGCTTCACAATGTACCCAAAAGGCATCCATAATCGTACAATATACTGTAATTATATTAGTTGTTGTTTAATGTTTTGTTAAAAAATTGTTAGGACAATATCAAGGTTTTCGATTATACTGGCTGGGTTTTTTGTTTGTTTTTGGCCCATAACGCCTTTATTTTCTGTGTGTTCATCTGCTGTCCTCTGGGGTATGTTTCAGGGTGTATTCAGCCTGGCGATTGTATGTGGAATATGTCCCGGAAAGCTATCAAACAAGTATATGTATTTTGCTAGCACCACATTTTCATATTGTGAAGAGTGCAGACCAGATCATACTTTAAAAACAATCCCATGACCTGTATACTGGAATTACGCCTGAATATCAGGCCGGCTGCCGCGTGTAGGAAATGATGCAGAACAGGAGGGATTCATACAATGGAAATTGCCGTATTATCAGATATTCATGGCAACCTTGAAGCCCTGCAGACAGTTCTGGCAGAAATTCACGCCTTGGGCCTGGATGAAGTGATCTGCTTAGGAGACAATATCGGATATGGTCCGGATCCCCAGGCGGTCATGGATCTGCTGGCAAAATACGAAATTGCCTCTGTTCTGGGCAACCATGAAATGGCAGTGAAAAACAGGGCCAGCCTGGAGTGGTTCAATCCCATGGCCCAAAAAGCCCTGAAAATAACACTGGCGCAATTGTCTGGGCCTGCTGTTGCAAAAATCTGCCAACTGCCCTTTTTTCTGGTGAAATACGGCCTGCGGTTTGTCCATGGTGTGCCGCCTGCAAATGTATTCTTGTATCTTTTCCAGGTGCCGGAAAAAAAACTGATCCAGAAGCTGGACCGGTTAAAGGAACATATCTGCTTTGTAGGACATACCCATGATCTGGGCATCATTTCCTGGGATGGTGCCTGCCTGGAAAAAGACAAACTTGGTCCCGGGGTCTGTCAGCTGGATGAAAACAAAAAATATATCATCAATGCCGGCAGTGTGGGCCAGCCCAGGGACGGCACCCCTGAAGCCAAATTTCTGGTGTATAACACGCAAACCCGCCAATTGTCTGTCAGGGCGGTGAATTATCCTTTTGCTGACACCGGCAGGAAAATTATTGCTGCCGGTATCCCGAAAATGTATGCTGAAAAGCTGGCTGTCGGTGCTGACACTGTGGACAGGGATAACAAAGAGAACTCGACATGAAAAAAATCGGCAGATTCACCATCACAGGCCTTCTGGGAAAAGGGGGCATGGGCAGGGTATATAAGATAGCCTATCCTGTCACCCGAAAAATTGCCGCCCTAAAGCTGCTGGAACCTTCTTCTTTGCTGGCCGATCTCACACCGGGAAAAGAGCTGGAAGATATGTTCACCAAAGAAGCCGTAACCATGGCTGCCATCCGTCATCCCCATGTGGTGGATATCCTGGATTTCGAACGGACAGGAAACCAGCTGTATTATATTATGGATTATTTTTGCAATAACCTGGGAACCCTTATGGGTGAATCCTTTGAAGAGGATGACACCCGGGTTGTTCCCATTGAAAAAGCGGTGCCGTATACCACCCAGATATTGAAAGGCCTTGTGTGCCTCCATTTTTTCGGTATTATCCACAGAGATATTAAGCCTGCCAATATGTTGATCACAGACTTGGATACGGTGAAAATTTGTGATTTCGGCCTGTCCCGGCGACAGGGAGAATGGCAAAAGTGGCATGGAAGCACCCGGGTGGGCTCCCCTTATTACGCAGCCCCGGAACAGGAGGCAGATCCGGAAACGGTTGATGTTACTGCAGATCTGTACGCAGTGGGTATCATACTGTACAAGATGCTCACCGGCCGGCTGCCCCAAAAGAGCGGTTCCCCGGTATCGCAGATAAACCCGGATCTGGATGAATCCTGGGACCGGTTTTTTGCCAAAGCCCTTGATCCTGATCCGGCCGGGCGGTTCCAGGGGGCGGATACCATGTGCCGAAACCTGGAAGACCTGGTCCGGGCCTGGAAGACAAAAAAAGAGAAAATCTGTTCCATGCCGGCAGGGTTGGAGCAGGGGACCGAACATGTGCCTGAAAAAACACAGCAGGCAGGAGCAGATCGGGCCGCATCCGGTGGTGCAAAAAGTGACGGGCAGGGATCAGAGCATTGGGTATCTGACATCAGAAAGCCTGTTCCGGTGCGTGCTGTTCCCGAAAAAATCCCCCTAAAACAGGCCCGTGCTTTTTTTGATCTGGACCGGTTCATGCAGCCCCGCCGATATGGTGCCAATGATTTTGTCTTGTCCAGTGGCAGCCTGGTGCATGACAGGCAAACCGGCCTGGTATGGCAGCAGTCCGGCACCTGGTTTCCTGTTACCTGGTTTCAGGCCAAAACCTATGTGGAACAGCTGAACACCCGGCATTTTGGCGGATATAACGCATGGCGCCTGCCCACCGTTCATGAACTGCTCACCCTTGCGGTGCCCCCGGCCAAAGGCCGGGACCATTGCATATCACCGGTGTTTAATACGGAACAGAAATGGCTGTGGAGCGCGGACAAAAGCACGTTTGTATCGGCCTGGTATATGAGTCTGGAGATGGGGTTTGTGGGCAGAAATGATTTTACCGGTTTTTACCATGCCAAGGCGGTGTGTTCAGCCTTGTAAAGCCGGGAGAATCGGTTTTTTGGTCTTGGCCCAGGCAACCCGCAGCGTAATATAGATCAGGATTTTGGCATTGAAAAGGTTGGCCAACTTTCCAGGCAATCCAGTTTTTTCCAGCAGGTAAAACCCGCAACGGCATACAGAGGGATTGCCTGAACAATACTGCATCCTTTCGCCATCGCCGAGGCTATTTTACAGATAATTCCAGGGTATGGTTGCCGCAACCATTCCAAACAGTTTTTGATCGTGTGCCTGCTCCCATCAGCAGTTATCAGTCGGCAATAAACATTATCCCTCTCGTCAATTTAGTCCAGCGCAGCAGAAGATGGCGTATGCGATTCGTCATTGCCATCATTAGCCGTGCCTAAAACATATGCCTTAAAAATCCGGGTTGATGGTGGTCCTACCGAAGTTGGCGCAAAACCGTCGACATCCTTTTCGGCCATGACAGATCCTACGTCCTTCATGGCTTCCTCGCCGGTCATGTATTCGGCCTTCAGGGTTCCCGAGGCAGATGCACCTGTCGAACGAACCAAAAGAAAAAACGTTTTTCCGGCATTTTCCGCGGATACGGTTAGTTCTCCTGCCTGCCAGTCCTGGATATTCTGGGACCAGCCATGGTCAGCCCTGCGGTTATAGATTTCCAGCCCTTGGCCATTATCAAGGGAGATCCAGATCCGAATATCAGAAGAATCCTGCGTTTTGCTGGGCACGGTGAACTTGTAAAAGCGAAGGCCATCTTTCTCCAGATCATGGATTTTGTGTTGCACCCGCCAAAGGATTTTGTTTTCAAATGGTTCAGGCTGAAGGTTTTTAGATAGATCCAGCATCCAGACCATGGGCTCATAAAGTACTTCAATGAGGGCTTTCCCGA